>CAZDSM010000108.1:0-5900 GCA_964508205.1 Candidatus Hydrothermarchaeota archaeon
CTTTAGACCTGATTTTAATTCGCCCCAACAGACCCTCAGCTACCATTCCAGGAGATTTCTTCATCTCCGAGGCAAGTTCAAAAGCCACGGGTGAGGAGAGCTCCCCCATTCCCCTAGAAGGCTCCACGAGCACCACCTCCCCCTCTAACTTTAAGCCCCTCAGCGCTTCAGAAAGCGCGTCCCTAACGTCCTGCCTGAATCTCTGAAACATCACCCAACCCCTATGGCCTAAACCTCAATATCGCTGCTATGCCTCCAAAGGCTATGAGCTGCTGGCCCTCCTCTGTTTCAATGGATATGACCTCGACCTTTGCGCCTGTTGCCTCCGCAAGCTCCTGGAACTCGTCAAGGGTGCTCTTGAATTTGTCAATGCCTAGGCTGCTCTCACAGCACTTCGGGCAAGCTTCACTGGATACCGCCTCCTCATAGGCCTTCAGGCTCCTTACAGTCTTATTTCCCGTATAATCGCAGTTAGCACAAGATATAGCCGTGCGGAAGGACTCCACCTCCTCCGAGATCAACACGGTATACACCGCCCCTATTTGAAGGTATTTCCGCACCTCCTTCTCACCATAGGCCGCTAACCCATGGTCTTTTACCACCTCCCCCATGAAGCGCTGGACGAGGTCTTTCTCCTTGGTCACCTCCAGATCCTTGAAGGTCTCCTTGGCATTGTCCACGAGCTCGCGAATCCCGAAGTCATCTGTGTAAGAGGTGTCCACCACGTCGATAAGCTTCTTCATGACCTCGTGGTGCAGGTAGCCCTCGTTAACGAAGAACTCCTTAGTCGGCCCAGGACCACCAACCAGCACCCCCCGCAGGTCGGGGGTGTTTCGGAATATCTCGCTGGCGTGCTCGCCGATGCGCTTGAAGTACTCATGGGCAGCTATTTCGATGAGCCTCTCGAAGCGGCGCTGGCTCTGGCCGCCGCGACCGTGCTTCCTTGGTACCGTGGAGTTTATCCGCTTCACTATATCGATGCGTTTCCCCTTCAGCAGGCCAACAGTAGCGTCCCCCCTGTCCACGACGAGCAGCCCGTAGGTACCCTTTTCTTCGAGCATGTCCCTGATGGGATCGAGGTAAAAGGTGGAGTCGCAGTGATAGGTGTAGGTCATTATCTGCTCAGGGGGCTCCATCATATAGACCTCAATTTTGTCCTTGATTCCCCTGGGTATGGTGCCCACGAGGAGCACCAGACCGTTCTCCGGTACGGTTTTAATAAGCTTGAGGCGCTGCATTATCACTTCAAGGGCTGATTGAACATTCTTCCGGGTCCTCGCTGATTTTATATTCGAGGCCTGGGAGTATTCCTCCCTCATCTGCGAGGTTACATCGCTCAGCTGCTTATCAGGCGGTATGTAGAGGGTGACCAGCTCCGTACCGCGACCTTTCTTGGCCTCAAGGATTTCAAGCTCTTTCTTCAGCTTGTGCAGCACGACAGATGAGGCCTTAGTCATATTTATCCCCAAATAATTTTAATAGGGGAATGCAAAAGGTGAACCTATGAAAGTGGTTATCGGCATAGGGGGTTCAATCCTCGCATCACCCATTGATGTTGAATATATAAAGCGTTTCGCAAATTTCTTAATTAAGTTGCATAGGCGGGGTTATAAACTTATGGTAGTTGTCGGTGGAGGCAGGGTCGCGAGGGAGTATATCGCTGGAGCGCAAAAACTAGGTGCTCCTGACGAGCTCTGCGACGAAATAGGCATCGCTTTAACCCGTGTCAACGCCATTTTATTGCAGACTGGTCTAGGGGGACACGTGGTTAAAAGGATCCCAGTGGAGGTGGAGAAGACCCGCGGTTTCGAAGGCATCCTGGTGATGGGAGGCACCAAGCCGGGGCAAACCACTGACGCAGTGGCTGCGCAGCTCGCCTGGCTTAATGAGGCTGAGCTCCTGCTGATAGCTTCTAACGTTGACGGCGTGTACGATTCTGACCCCAATGTTAACCCCAAGGCTAGGCTTTACCCCAGGTTGAGCACATCCGAACTCCTCGATCTCGCTTCTAAAAAAGAACACACTCCCGGCTACACAAGCATCATCGATCCAGTTGCCGCTGAGCTGATTCATAATAAAAAGATAAAGACCGTTGTCGTCAATGGCAGGGCGCTGGACAACATGAAAAAAGCTATTACAGGAGCAAGTTACAAGGGCACCCTGATATCATAGGAGGTTTGTATCATGAAGAAGACAGAATTGAGCATCGGTGGGATGAGCTGTGGGCACCGTGTTGCCAGGGTAAAAAATGCCATCAGCAATGTGAAAGGAGTGCTGAAAGCAGATGTAAGTTTGAAGGCGAAAAACACAATAGTAGAATACGACTCCGATGCCGCCAGTCTGGAGATGATGAAAAAGGCCGTCGCTGAAATGAACCTGGGCTATGAAGTAGTGGAGTACAAAGAGTTATAACCTAAAAATGCCTTTTTTGTGCAAGTTAATTTGAGAACGGAAAAGTTTAAAAGGGTGCAAAGGAAGTCATGGTTAAGTGCAGCCAGCAATGGTGAAGCTTCTTATAATCAAAACCGATGAAGTATGGAGGTTTTGTAATGGCTAAGATGTATGTGAAATTCGATGTTCCAAAGGAACTGGCAGAGAAGACCTACGAAGCCCTGGAAATCGCCAGGAGTGCCGGTAAGCTGTGTAAGGGTTCCAATGAGGTAACTAAATACGTTGAGAGAAACCAGACCAAACTCGTGGTAATGGCTGAGGACGTTGAACCTGAAGAAATCTTGGCCCACCTACCTATGCTCTGCGAGGAGAGAAAGATACCATATACCTACGTCCCCAGCAAGCTGGAGCTTGGTAAGGCGAGCGGCTTGGAGGTCACAACGGCTGCTGCATGCATCGTTACCCCTGGCAAGGCAAAAAGCTTGGTCGAAGAGATAACCGAGAAGATAAAGGCCCTCAAGAAGTGAGTCAAATGGTCAAGGAACAAGAAACTCGAGGCTTTCCAGCGGAGGTTGTTGAGGTGATAGGCAAGACAGGCATGACAGGGGGTATAATACAGGTGAAATGCAGGGTCCTGGACGGCAGGGATAAGGGGAGAATCATACGCAGAAACGTGAAGGGGCCTACCCAGGCAGGTGACATCCTCATCCTCATGGAAACTGAGAGGGAGGCCAAGGAGTTAAAGGTTCCTTAAAGGTGATTCAGGTGGATGTTCACGAATGCTCCTTTTGCAGGAAGAAAATCGAGTACGGCACCGGCAAGATGCTCGTTAAGAAAGGCGGCACCGTGCTGTACTTCTGCAGCAGCAAGTGCGAGAACAACTCCATTAAGCTGAAGAGGATTCCCCGGAAGGTCGGTTGGATAAAGAAGGCTAAATAATGGAGAGGACTTTTTTCATGGTCAAACCCGATGCGGTGGCTAGAGCCGAGGTGGGGGGGATAGTCTCCAAGGTGGAGAAGGCGGGATTTAAAATAGTTGCTATGAAGATGCTTCTCGTTGACCAGAAGCTCGCTCACGAGCATTACGAGGAACACACGGATAAGCCCTTCTTCGAGGACCTCGTTGCCTTAATAACTTCGGGACCAAGCGTGGCAATGGTACTAGAGGGCGAGGACTGTATAAAAAGCCTGAGGGCGCTGGTTGGAAGCACAAATCCAGCGGAGGCGGCGCTGGGCACTATTCGAACCGAATTCGGAACCGACGTGGGCAGGAACGCGGTGCATGCATCTGATTCCCCTGAATCGGCCGGGAGGGAGATAAACCTTTTTTTTAATAAAAACGAAATACATTAACCCTACCCGGTGGATGGAGAAATGATCAGGCAGCCAATCGTCTCAGTTTTAGGACATGTGGATCACGGAAAGACCACCCTCCTGGATACCATAAGGGGTACAGCAGTAGCTGAGAGGGAGGCTGGCGGCATAACGCAGCATATCGGTGCAACGGAGATACCTATGGAAGTGGTCAGCAAGATATGTGGGGGCC
Source organism: Candidatus Hydrothermarchaeota archaeon (assembly GCA_964508205.1). GTDB lineage: Archaea > Hydrothermarchaeota > Hydrothermarchaeia > Hydrothermarchaeales > JALUUU01 > CAYZUE01. The sequence goes on from CAZDSM010000108.1 coordinate 3,937, forward strand.
TGCTGAAACAGCTCGAGGCTGATATAACCCTCCCTGGCCTATTGGTCATCGATACTCCAGGTCATGAAGCCTTCACCACTCTGCGGAAGCGTGGAGGCGCCCTGGCGGATCTGGCTATCTTGGTGATAGACGTAAACGAGGGCTTCCAACCCCAGACTGATGAAGCGTTGAATATACTGAAGACCTATAAGACACCCTTCCTCGTGGCTGCGAACAAAATCGACAGGATTCATGGCTGGCAGGTATTCCAGGGCTTTCCATTCGCCCACAGCTTTTCCAAGCAGGGGAAAGAGCAGCAGCACGCCTTGGAGAAGAAGCTCTATGAATTAGTAGGTGTGTTCTATGAGAAGGGGTTCGAGGCAGAGCGATTCGACAGAATTAAGAGGTTCGAAAAGCAGATAGCCCTCGTTCCCATAAGTGCTAAGACTGGTGAGGGCCTGCCGGAACTCCTCATGCTCCTTATCGGCCTGGCCCAGAAATTCCTTGCCAGCAAACTCGAAATCGCGGTTAAGGGTCCTGGGAAGGGCACCATCCTCGAGGTGAAGGAGGAAGTAGGTCTTGGGACGACCATCGACGTAATAATCTACGATGGGACGGTGAGGAGGGGGGAGAGAATAGCTGTGGGGGGAAAGAGAGAACCCATCCTCACGAAGGTGCGCTCCCTCCTTAAGCCAAAGCCCCTGGACGAGATCCGGGACCCGAAGTTCAAGTTCGACTCGATAAAAGAGGTCCATGCATCAAGTGGGGTTAAAATCGCTGGCCCGGGATTGAGCAGCGCCCTAGCAGGTTCCCCCCTACGGGTGGTCGATGAGTCAGAAGACGCCCTGGAGGAGGTAAAGAAGGAGATAGAGGAGGTCAAGGTAGAGACCCAGACCGCGGGTATAATCGTAAAGGCCGACACCCTCGGCGCTCTGGAAGCACTGGTCAAGATGCTCGGCCAGGAGGAGATTCCAATCAGGCTCGCGGATGTCGGCGATATATCTAGGAGAGATGTGGTTGAGGCTGAAACCGTCAGGGACGAGACCGTAGATAAGGCGGTCGTCCTTGGTTTTTACGTTAAAGTTCTAAAGGACGCGGAGGAACGGGCGAGGGAGACGAATATACCTATCTTCACGAGCAGTGTAATCTACAAGCTGATAGAGGATTACCAGCTATGGGTTGCAGAAGAGAAGGAGAGAGAGCTGATGGAAAAGTTCGAGAAGCTCACCAAGCCTGCGAAGATAAAGATCCTGCCGGGATATGTTTTCAGGGTAAGCAAACCGGCGATAGTCGGTATAGAGGTCTTGAAAGGCATCGTCAAGCCGAAGGTAAAGCTCATCAACCAAGAGGGGATGGTGGTGGGAACGATCAAAGGGCTCCAGAAGAGGAACGAAAACATATCTCAGATCGGTATTGGTAAGCAGGTCGCCATGGCCATCCAAGGCCCAACAGTGGGAAGGCAGATAAACGAGGGGGATATTTTATATACAGATATGTTAGAATCAGAGGTCATCCTCATTGAAACCAAGTACAAGGAGAACCTCAGCCAAGACGCGGTAGTGGCCTTCGAGGAGATACTAAACATTAAAAGGAAGGATAGTCCAACCTTTGGAAGGAGGTAAAATGCAGAAAGTAGTGATTTCAGACCCCCAGACAGGGAAGGCGTACGGCATTGAACTGGACGAAGGCAAGGCCAAGGTGCTTCAAGGGCAGGAGATAGGCAAAGTTTTGGATGCAGCTTCCCTGGGACTGACGGGTTACAAGATTGAGATAACAGGGGGGAGCGACAAGGACGGCTTCCCTATGCGCCGAGACTTGAATGGCAGAATAAGGCCGAGGTTACTGCTCTCCAGAGGCCCTGGTTACAAACCCCTGGAGAGAGGCCTACGGAGAAGAAAGAGGGTGCGGGGAAACGTCATTACACCTGATATAGTCCAGGTGAACGCTAAAATAGTCAAGAAGGGAAAGAAGAGTATTGAGGCATT
>CAZDSM010000109.1:0-5520 GCA_964508205.1 Candidatus Hydrothermarchaeota archaeon
AATCTTGGATATTGTGAGGGCATAGCCCAAGATATACGACGAGTTCATCAAGCAATGGACCGGGGCCGGTTGAACTGATTGAATCTGGATTGAACATGACAGCTACCTTGACCAAATTCCACTTATTCCACAGGAATCAAAGGAAGTCAAGGTATGGTAATAGAAAAGAATTTATATTATAATTGCCAATGAAAATAATGCAGGTTTGAATCGGGTGACCAAGGCAGTTTGTTTCGGCAAACTGGTGCGGACGACGGGCATCTCTCTTCGGAGAGAAATTCGTTCGAAAGGGAACGGCTCGTAACCTTCGGGTTGCGAAACGCAAACTTTCGGCTCGGCTTGGACCTGCACTTCATTTTACAGTTTTGATTTTACTGAGAATCAGTTGGTTTTGAATAGTCGAATGAGTATTCCAACGCTTATCAATAGAGGTAGTGCGTACCAAGCTGTCTGGGCGATGAACTGCGTAGGACTCATCTGCTCCAGCTGAAGCGTTTTAAGCCAGAAAAGAATGAGGAAGAACAGCGAGATGAACATGGTTAAGATAATACCAGGTGTTCTAAAGGCAGTGCGTTTTTTGATGTCTACTTCACCGTTGTAGGACTCCTTGGGGAGAAGGGCAACGGCAAGGGCGAGGACCCCCAGGGCTTTGATAATGTCTCCTGGTATGAAGGGGAGGACGCCTTTCACCAGGGTGTCCTGGAAACCTGTGCCTAGGAAGAAGGAGAGCTGGAGGGCCCCCATGGTGTATATTACGGCGACGCCGAAGAGGAGGAGACAGAACTGGAACGAGAATGTCCTCACGCGGACGAACCTGTCTACGAACCAGCCTATTACCCCTGCTGCGACCACAAAGCCTATGAGGTAACCGCCTGTGACTCCTGTTAATATTGACAGGCCTCCATTGGAGAATATCGGCATCCCAGCCTTTGGCGCGAACCATGGCATGCCCATGGCACCGAGGCCCACGTACAGGCCTTGACTAAGACCCGCGTATCTGCCCAGTAACACGCCTGTCAAGAGCACGATAAAAACCTGGCCGGTTATTGGTACCGGTGTGAAAGGGAGGTATATCTTAACTTGGGCGCCTATTCCCGTCAAACCCGCGAAGAATAATGCCAGTGTGAGCTTGTAAGCGAAACTGGACTCGTACTTCCACTTGAAGAAGTTGTATCTCAGCTGTCTGTACCTAGTTACGGTCTCCATTGTCAACCCAGAGAGGGTTTCTGGTTAACGTATTTAAATTTTTTCCTCCAGATGGATACAATCGCCGGAGAGGACCCTCTCAAGCTTTTCGTCTTTGAGTCGGAGAAGCAGGGCACCATCATCGTCGATGTTAGTAGCTGTGCCCTCGAAAGTTCTACTGTGGGTAACTATCCTGACATTTCTGCCCAGGGTACCAGAAAGGCTCCGCCATTCCTCTAGCATAGTCGAGGACTCCCCAGATGAAAAAAGCCTGTAAGCTCTTTCAAGCTCCTCCAGAAAACGCCGGACTATAGGTGCCCGCGGTACTTCTCTGCCCAACTCAGCCTTCAACGTCGTTGCTGCATCTCTGAATTCAGGGGGAAACTCCATGGGGTCGTTGTTGACGTTTATACCCACTCCGATTATTACGTAGTTGACCACGTCCAACTCAGCATCTATCTCTGTTAATATCCCGCAGACCTTCTTATCATCCACCAGCACGTCGTTAGGCCACTTGAGCCCGCATTCCACGCCCTCGAGGAGCAGGGTTTTAGTAGCCGCAACACCGAACATGAGAGCTAGTTTTGACACTTCGTCCGGGCTTACCCTAGGCCTAAGAACTACAGAGAGCCAGATACCTCCTTTAGGGGAGAACCATTCCCTGCCCATGCGCCCCCTGCCCATGCTTTGGGTTTCAGCTACTACCACTGTTCCTTCAGGGGTGCCTTGAATAGCAAGCTCCCTAGCAACATCATTGGTAGAGCCTACTTCTTGGTAATATTCGATTCGCCCTCCAAAGCTCCTTGCTCTAAGACCGCGTTTTATTTCATAAGGCAACAGTAAATCAGGGGTTTTAACTAGTCTGTAACCCCTCCTCGACGCAGCTTCAATTGCGTATCCCATAGTCCTGAGGGAATTAACGCTCTTCCAGATGGCTGTCCGCGAAACCCCTAGGATAGAGGCAAGCTCGATGCCAGATGTATAATCTTGTCTTTCGTATAGAACTTTTAAAACATTAAATTTAAGTTCCATACTTTTAACACCGCCATCGCTAACTAGGTGAGTTCTTCTTGTCCCTGTAGCTGAGGTACGCGCCCACAGCCGCACTTATAGCGACGACCTTCTTGTCCTCCCTGAATATCTCCGCGAGCTTCGCTGCCCTTACTTTATCTTCTTCGATTATCTTGGGCACCTCGGCAAGGACGTTGTAGTCATCTATGAAGCTCGTGCTCAGCTCTCCCAGTTTAAAAGCCTCGTTCCGCATCACCGCCTTGTGAAATGCGATATTCGTGGTTACCCCTGTGATTATGTACTCTGTCAAAGCCCTGCTCATGCGGGCAATAACTTCATCTCTGCTGCGTCCCCATGCCACGAGCTTTGAAATCATGGAATCATAGTAAGGTGAGATGGTATATCCCATCCTAACGCCGGAATCGATCCTGATACCAGGGCCGCCGGGGGAGCGGTACTTGGTTATTTTTCCCGGAGACGGAGCGAAGTCATTCAAGGGATCCTCAGCGTTTATCCGGCATTCCATGGCCCATCCATTGAGCTTCACGTCCTCTTGCCTCAGGCCCATCACCTCGCCGGAGGCGATGTGAAACTGCTCCTTTACTATGTCAATGCCAGTTGTTATCTCGGTGATAGGGTGCTCAACCTGAAGGCGGGCATTCATCTCGAGAAAGTAGAAGTCTCCATGGGAGTATATGAATTCCACTGTCCCAGCGTTCTCGTAACCAATGGATGCCGCGGCCTTTACAGCTACAGTGCCCATCTTCTTCCTAAGGCCAGGGGTCATGATCGGTGATGGAGTCTCCTCGATCAGCTTCTGATGCCTCCTCTGGATGGAGCACTCCCTCTCGTTGATATGGATGACGCGGCCTTTGCTATCTGCGAGGACCTGAAACTCGATATGTCTCGGTTTGAGGATGTATTTCTCGACGAAAAGGGTGTTATCTCCGAAGGCTGACTTCGCAACCGCCTGGGTTGACTCAACGAGATGCGATAGTTCCTCCTTTTTATCCACAACCATCATCCCTATACCACCTCCTCCCGCGGAGGCTTTGAGGACGATGGGATAGCCAATTTTCTCTGCGAGGTCGTAAATCTCATTTAACTCTTCAATAGCGCCATCAGACCCTGGGACCACTGGAACACCGGCCTTCTTCATTATTCTCCTGGCCTGGATTTTACTCCCTAGTTTCCCCATAGCCTTGCTTGAAGGACCGATGAAAACTACATTATTGTCTTCACAACCCCTGGCGAACTTCGGGTTTTCAGCGAGGAAGCCATAGCCAGGGTGTACGGCCTCGGCCCCTGTTTTTTCAACGGTATCGATTATGGTCTCGATGTTCAGGTAGCTCTGGCTCGCTGGGGAAGAGCCTATCAGATACGCCTCGTCCGCGTACTTGGTGTGAAGAGCGTGTTTATCGGCCTCTGAGAACACCGCAACCGTGGCAATGCCCAGCTCACGACAGGCCCGCATAACGCGTATAGCTATTTCACCCCTATTCGCCACTAAGATCTTGTTAAACATCACTTCACGACCATGAGCAGGGTTCCTGGAGATACATTGGTGCCCTCGGAGACGAAGATTTCCTTGACGATTCCGTCATGAGTGGCGGGGACATCATTCTGCATCTTCATGGCCTCGAGGATGGCTACGATGTCCCCCTTCTTCACCGCCTGTCCAACGCCGACTTTGACCTTCAGGATCATCCCCTGCATGGGGGATAAAATACTCCCATCCACCTTACCAGGCGGAGCCTCCTCAGACTCCTCAATATCAATAAAACCTCCCCTGGGCTCCACGCGAACGTTATAACTCTCCCCATCCACCTCCACCATGAACTCCGTTGGAATCCCCTTCTCTTCAGTTGCTTCACTCATCGGAGGCTTGAGGGGCTCCTCCACTAGTTCGCCTTTCAAGAATTTCGGTGCGACAGCGGGGTAAAGGGCATAGGTGAGAATGTCTTCGACACTATTCGCTATACCGAGTTTTTTGGCCTCTTTTTTCATCAGCTCGTATTGGGCCTCGAGTAAATCCGCGGGTCTAGAGGTAATGGGCGTCTCTTCACCGATTATCTTCGTCATGATTTTCGGGCTTATTTTGCCGGGAGGCTTGCCGTATAGCCCGCGGACGTAGTCCTTAACCTCTTTGGGAACAATTTTGTACCTTTCCCCGACAAGGACATTCATCACCGCCTGGATGCCTATTATTTGACTCGTAGGGGTTACCAAGGGTGGATAGCCCAAGTCAGCTTTAACCAGAGGAGTCTCCTTTAAGACCTCTTCGTACCTATCGAGGGCGTTCTGCTCCTTCAGCTGGGATATTAGATTGGAGAGCATCCCCCCTGGTATTTGATAAAGGAGCACATTGGTATCTACGGCCTCAGATATCGGGTTGATAATACCCGCGTACTTCTTTCTTACTTCACTGAAGAAGGGGGTTATGTCAGCGAAGGCTTCTAGATTAATTCCTGTATCGTAAGGTGTTCCCATTAAGCCGGCGACTTGGCTCTCCGTGGGGGGCTGGGATGTGCCCCAAGCGAAAGGCGACATAGCCGTGTCTAGGATGTCCACCCCTGCCTCGCAGGCGGCGAAGTAGCTCGCCGGAGCCATGCCACTGGTGCAGTGAGAGTGAAGGTCAATGGGTATGCTTATCTCCTTTTTCAATGCCTTTATCAAATCGTATGCCGCCTTGGGGGATATCAACCCCGCCATATCCTTAATGCAGAGGGAGTCGCATTCAAGAGCTTCCAGTTCCTTAGCCATGGCGACGAAGGCCTTGGTAGTATGCACAGGGGAGGTGGTATAACAAATAGTCCCTTGGACGTGGGCATCGATGCGCTTCGCGACCTTTATCGAGTGCTCCATGTTTCGCAAATCGTTAAGGGCATCGAAGACTCGGAAAATGTCCACCCCGTTTGCTGCGCTCTTCTCCACGAACTTCTCCACGATGTCATCGCTGTAGTGCTTGTAGCCAACGAGGTTCTGACCCCGGAGGAGCATTTGTGTAGGCGTCTCCTTCATGTGCTTCTTGAAGGTGCGAATGCGCTCCCATGGGTCCTCGTTGAGGTAGCGGATGCAGGAGTCGAAGGTGGCGCCTCCCCAGACCTCAAGGGAGAAGAACCCTATTTGGTCCATCTTTTCGATCATGGGCGCCATGTCCCGCATTCGTATCCGCGTCGCTACGAGGGACTGGTGTGCATCGCGAAAAGTTGTGTCCGTGAGCTTAACTCTTGCCAAGGCTATCGACCTGTTATCATATTACTCCCTCAATAAAATATAAATATTTATATATTGCGGGACAATCGAGGAGCAAATACACGAGCT
>CAZDSM010000110.1:0-2593 GCA_964508205.1 Candidatus Hydrothermarchaeota archaeon
GGTTCGAATCCCTTCCCCCGCATATTCCCATTCCTGTTTTTTTGTTATTTCCCCTACTTCATCGCGCTTACTTCGAAATTTTCACTTTTTCAACTATGTCCCTGACAGCCTCTTTTATCCCCTTACCAGTGTAAATATCTATGGTTTCACCGACGGTGAAGGTGACAGTTACGTCCGTCCATTTGCCCCGCTTCTTAGCGGTCAGTTGCTCCTTCACTTTTACATCCCCTTTGATGGGGAGGTGGATTGTGACGTACTTTATCTTGCCACCGAAGTCCTTGTTGAGGTATATGCGGACGTTTTGGCCGTTGACCTTGCCGAAGAAGTAATCGATGCCCTTATCGAATCCCACCTTCTCGAAGCTCGTCACAATGTGCGGGGAGATATCGCTGGTCTTGCAGCCGCACAGGGCAGCGCAGGTCTTGGAGAGGCCCTCGATCTTCGAGGCGAGCTCCTGGAAGACCGCGGGCGGGGCGCCGAGGATGAGCTCGGAGTCCTTGTAAGCCCCGAAGGTTCGCGCGCCGCCGCAGAGGAAGGTAACGTTGGGCTTATTCTCCATGAATGGCTTGGCAGTGCCCTCACCGCACACTGCCATACTGCCCTTGAAGTCCGCATTCAGGCCATCCAATAAGGAAGATACCTCCATGATCTGCCTCGGGTTCAGAATAGCCAGGACCACATCTGGGTCTTTGAGCTCCCCCAAGGGAGCTATCCTAACAACCTTGGTATCAGCTGGGTTTATGCGCGGCTGAATATCAACGTAAACAGGAGCTTCATAACCCAGGGTCACGACGGCATTGGGGCAGGAGTAATCCTCGACCTCAGCCTCGAAGGATTTGCCGTTCGCTGCATTGTGCACCATCTCGCAGAAGCGCATCCTGCGGGGCGGTTTCTTGGCCTCGGAGGCCTCCCCCTCCATGAGTATCTTGATTCCCACTAGGTTGTATCTCGTACCAAGATGAGCGCGAATTTCTTTGTCCATATACATCCCAATTTAATCCCCTCTGGAGGGAGCTTCTATCAACAGCTCGTAGGTATTTCCCTCGACATTCTTAACATCTAAAAGCCTATACGACGCTTTCTCTGTCTTAAGGCTCCGGGGGATGTTCTCAGTGGCAGGGAGGTAGTCCACGATTACCTTCAGCACGCCACCCCCACTGTAGGAGAGCTCCTCAAGCTTTATCTTGGTGTAAACAAAGGTGTCCGGGCACTTCTCACCTCGGATATCAAGGATTTCTGTTATTTTCATTTATTCGCCCCCTTGGCAGTGATTTCAACTTGCGTCTCGCAGACCTCGTTCACTGGCCTGGGAACAAAGGTATCGCCGCAGGCCGTGCAGTCCTCACGGCGGGTGAGCTTTACCTTGTAGAAGTCCATGGTATCCGCATTAACAATTAACAGTCTGTTCTTGAGGCCTATTTCGTGGCCCACAAGGTACCTTACCGCCTCCATGGCTTGGATAGAGGCTATTAAACCAGTCATGGAACCGATTACGCCTGCCTCCCTGCACGTTGGTACCATGCCGGCTGGTGGTGCGTCTGGGAAAATGCACCTGAAACAGGCGGTTTCCCCTGGGATTATGCTCGTGGCCCTGCCCTCATACATGAGCACTGCGCCGTGGAAGAGGGGGACTTTATTAACAGCGCACGCATCGTTGACAGCGTAGCGAACTGGGAAATTATCGGTACCATCGACGACGGCGTCGTAGCCCTTGAGCAGGTCGAAGGCGTTTTCATAGGTTATCTTCTCGTTTATGCCATTAATTTCGATGTGGGGGTTTACTTTGCCCAGGACCTTGGCGGATGCCTCGGCCTTCACCTTGCCGATGTCGCTTGGGCCGTACAGAAACTGCCTGTTTAAATTGGTCAGGTCGACCTTGTCCATGTCGATGATGTCTATCCTGCCCACGCCGGCGAGGGTAAGGTATGTGGATGTGGGACATCCTAGGCCTCCGGCGCCTGTAATGGCTATTTTCGCCTCTCCCAACCTGCGTTGCTCCATGCTCCCGAAGTCCGGTAGCACGAGCTGTCTGCTGTAGCGCTTTATCTCGTCTAAACTCAGGCCCATTTACAATATCTCCTTTGTACTTTTACCTTTTTTCTTCGACTTCAAAAAGTCCTTGATTTCCTTGACGAACAGGTTTCCAAGTTCCTCGATGGACGCCTCGAATTTATCATCGATCTTCGAGCCCTTCCCAAAGCCCGGGCACTCCTTGAAGGTCTTGACTTTGAGCACGATTTCATCCGCGTAGATTATACCATCGAACTTGAAGGGATACATTCTGCAGAAGATGGGTTTAACCCCGAGCTTGTGGATCTTGCAGGAGCTGTCATCCCTGAGGAAGAAGCATCCGCCGTCCACGCTCTTCAGCCTGAATAGACCTTTATCATCCTCGAGGTCCGCGAACTCCCCGGGGTCAAGATTGGTTGCCCTTGCGATCCGCTTTATATCCCCGGCTGTAACTTCCCTGTTACCAGAGCAGCACAGGGCCTCACATTCCCTGAAAACACATTTCCACGTTGCCGAGGGCTCGCTGTATATAAGTACCATATTATCCTCCGCTCACCGCCGGTAAAATCGAGATAGTATCGTC
>CAZDSM010000111.1:0-2059 GCA_964508205.1 Candidatus Hydrothermarchaeota archaeon
CTGCTCACCGCAGGAGTGGAGCATGACGGCCTTCTCCAGGATGTAGAATGTGAAGAAACCAAGGCCCAAGTAGAGATAATTATTGGACACATCGCTCTCAGGCAGTAATTCAAAGAAGGCGATAGCAATGACTGTTCCCGAGGCGAAGCCGACTATGTATCTTGTGCCAATGACATTAATCCTGGGATGGAGGATTAAGAGACCGCTGAGGATGTCCGATAAGGCAGCGGCAACCGCAAGGAGAAGGAACATCAGACCCAGACCCCCTTTACCCCGTCTCTCCCGCACTCAAGGTATATACCCCTGCCTAAATCATAGTGCAACGTACAGGCCCGCCTACCGCAGAGCTGGCGGGTCTTTATAAAACCCACGTTCCCGCAGATATCGCAGATGCACGAAATCATTTCCTAGGTATACTCCACTGCTCAAGGGCTGTCTTGAGCTCTTTGTGCTCTTTTGCGTGCCCCTCAAGGGGTATCTTTGATATTGTCGCCTCCAATGCCAGACGCATGGCCCTCGCCCCAGCTGCCGCTCCATTCTTATGGCCGAAGATTCCACCTCCGGCTAATATCAGAGCATCCTCCCCTAGGAGACGGTAGTTCTCAGGGACCTTGCCTGGGTGCTGACCCCCTGAGGAAACAGGCAGCGCCGGTTTTAAATGCCCCCATTCCATGGTTAGGGCGTCAACCGACTGCATAACCGACTGCACGTCCTCGTAGAGCTTACCAAGGACCGCACCTGCGTGCACCTGGTCCCCCCCACAGAGCCTCGCCAACTTGGAAACCACTACTGTATGAATGCCGTGGACATCGCTCCTTGTGAAGGCCGCGAACATATCGCGGTGGCAGTGCACGGGAACGCGAACACTCGGGTCCTCGCACAGCATGCGGAGGGCTGAGAAGCCAGCGGTGATGAAGTTGAGCATCAGACAGTTAGCTCCATGCGCAAGGGCAACGTCAGCGTTCTCCATTATCCTGTCAACCTCATCAGTAACGTTAACTGCATAGAGGGTGGTCTCGTCTTTCTCTTCGTCAGCTTTATCCAAAGCTTCCATGACCTCCGGTACTCGCTTTTTAATAGGTGAGTATTTAGGATTGGCGATGAGCTCATCGTCCTTGATGAAGTCAACGCCGGCCTTCGCAACCTCATAGCAGGCGCTGGCGAACTTCTTTGGAGCCAGGCCCACGCAGGGCTTGACTATGCAGCCGATCATTGGTCTATTCTTAACCTTTGCTGCCTTCTTTGTGCCCTTGATTCCGAATTTCGGACCCTTAAAGGCCTTGGTGTACTCCCTGGGTAACTCGAGGTCAAGGAGCTTGACGTTCTGGAAGTCCCCCATCTCGAAGAGGTTCCCAGCAACAGTGGTAAGAAGCATGGGCACAACCGCGTCGAAGTTGCCGTAGGGAAAGGCTACCTTAATGATGCCCTTGTTCACTCCCCCCCGGAAGCTCTCCCTAACCTCAACCACTTTAGCCCGGTACTTTCTCATCAGTTCCCTGCTTTCCAGACCAACGCGTATCCAGGTGCCGGTGCTCTGCTCTCCAGCGAGGGCATCGGCCGCCTCCCTCAAATCCCTCTCGGTTTCCAGGTAATATGTGGCAGTGATGTAATCTTTCTTCTTCATATTAAAATTTCATGATAGTTTGTTTAATAAAAAAGTATTGTGCTTATTTAATATGCAAAAGTTAATATTACTATGTTTATCATGCAAGTTAAAGACCTCGAGGAGGCGTTGCTGCGTTGCATGAAGTGCGGGGAGTGTCAGGCGGTGTGCCCATCTTTCTCCGTCACACGCAGGGAGAGCGAAGCAGCGAGGGGGAAGGTGCACCTCATCAAGGCTCTCTGCGAGGGGGAGTTAAAGCCTTCCAAGGCCCTTGTGGACAGGCTGTCCACCTGCCTCCTCTGTAAAGCTTGTTCTGCTACGTGTCCATCTGGGGTGAAGGTCGACCAGTTAATAATCGCTGCTAGAGAGGAGCTCGTGAATAAGCTGGGCCTCCCTCTTTATAAAATGGTTTTCTTCCGCCTTCTCGAGCATCCCGGCATAATCCCCCTAGGAATG
>CAZDSM010000112.1:0-10029 GCA_964508205.1 Candidatus Hydrothermarchaeota archaeon
ACCCTCCCGCTGATACACGTATCTCTTCGTATCAGGGTCCCACAGCTCGCTTGAGGCGACGTCCACGCCAAGCCTTGTTTGAACCCCGAGCCCATCCCCTACTTCCGCTGTTACCCTCGCTAGAACCTCTAAGGCCTCTTCATCGCCGATGCTGGGTGCCCAAGCGCCTTCATCCCCCTTTCCAAGGCTATTGGTATTTCCCCGGGCTGAAAGCTCATCTTTGACCCGTCTGTGAACCTCGCTGTTGGTCCATAGCGCTTTCCGCATATCCGAGGCGCCTGCCGGAATGACCAGGAACTCCTGGATGTCAGTGGCATTGCTCGCATGAGCGCCGCCGCCGATGATGTTGCCCATGGGACATGGGAGGACATCGGAATTGCCCCCCAAGTATCTGAACAACGATATGTCCTGGGAGTATGCCGCGGCCTTGACGACGGCCAGGGAAACCGCCACCGCAGCATTACCTCCCATGTTCGAAAAGTTATCAGTACCATCTACGTCCTTCAGGGCCAAGTCTATTGCCTCCTGCTCCTCCGCGTTCATCCCGATTATCGCCGGTGCTACCGTCTCCTGGATCTTCCTGACCGCCTCATCGACGCCGCCCTCTGGATATGATTGCACCTCGAATTTCCCGGTGCTTGCTCCACTTGGCGCAGCACACCTTCCGAAACCAATGGATGTGACCACATCTACCTCGATGGTCCAGTTACCTCGGCTATCCAGTACCTTCCTAGCACTAACGTCTTTAATTGTCGATGGGATCGTCTCACTCCCCAAGGGACTTTTTTTCAGGCATATTGCGCCTAACTGTAAGGGGTATTGCCTCTTTTTCAAGTTCCCTGATGGCCGTTATTATGGGATCGAATATATCGTCTATATTAGCGATTAATGGGGGCGCCCCCATGGCCAGTTGCAGGGCTCTAGCACCTATTATCCTGGCTTTTTCAAACCTCGTAAACTTCATGGTTGATTTCATTTTTCATCACCTTTCATTTTACAGTACCGGGAAATGGGGCCGCCGAGATTTGAACTCAGGTCACCAGCATTTTGTATCATGATACCCCAAGCTGGGAGGATGGACCAGGCTACCCTACAGCCCCTTTTCGTCAAATTTAATTACCTCGTCAATGACGTCGACTTGACTTAGGAGCATCCTCCGACAGCAGTAACGCTTTACCCCGAGGGAATCCATAACCTTCTTCGGGTCCTCTTTCACAGCCCTTTTCTTGAACTCCTCGTACTTATCCGCTATAACGCTTCCGCAGCTGAAACATCTGACGGGAATTATCATTCTTTCACCTATACGATTTCTGCTTCTTGGATCTGGCCCCTTTGCCGCCGTATTTCTTGGTCTCCTTCCTCCGGGGGTCGTTCTTCAGCAGGGTCTTATCATAATCCGAGAATACTCCTCGAAGGTTCGAGTCGCTGCTGAACTCCACAAGTCCTCGGCCTATGGCTGTTCTCACAGCTTCAGCCTGACCCATTATACCGCCGCCTTTCACGTTGACGTTTATATCTACTTTTTTCGCCAGCTCACCGGCAAGGAGGAGTGGCTCCGTTATCTTCATCCTCGCTACTTCGGGCTCAATGACTTCCAGTGGCCTTTTGTTTATCTTGATTCTCCCCTTTCCTTCAGTTATCACCGCCCTGGCGATAGCGGTCTTCCTCTTTCCCGAGGTTTGGACTCTTTTCATATTTAACTCCTAGAACCTGGCTCCGAGTAAGTTGCTCAGTTCCTTTAGCTTAATAAATTTTGGGACCTTTAGCTTCGCCACATTGGCATCCTCGATGGTCTCCTGTTTTTTCTCCCCGAATTCCTTGGGCACACCAATGTAAACCCTCAGACTCTTGTAAGCTACTTTGCCCCGGGATTTCTTGTAGGGAAGCATTCCCCTGATCGCCCTCCTAACTATTCCGTCTGGTCTTCTAGGGAAAAAGGGCCCATGCCTAGCCGGGTTAACCAAGCTTTTCCTCTGCCTCCTCTCGAGGTATTTCTTGAAGACATTGTCCTTGGAGCCTGATATGACTCCTTCCTCCGCGTTAACTATAATCACCCTTTCTCCCCTGAGCAGGTCCTTCGCCACCGCTGAAGCCAGCCTGCCGATTACCAAGTTATTAGCGTCTATTACCCTCATTTTACCCCATTATCCTGACATTCCTGCCCTTAGGATGTGCTTTAATCAATTCCCGAAGGGAAAGGCACTTACCCCCTGCAGCTTTGATCTTTTCCTTTCCTTGCGCTGAAAAATTCAGCGCCGCCGCGGTCACCTTGTGATTTATTTCCCCCGCGCCAAGGACTTTACCCGGAACAGCGATGACATCCTTATTCTTGGTATGCCTCGCTATCTCGCTGATGCTCACCTCAGCCCTATTCTGGGAAGCCTTCGATATCCTCCCGGCGATGTCTCGCCAAATTCGAACGTCGTCTTCCCTGGATTTCCTAAGCAGCTCATCAATGAGCTCTAACAGCACTACGTTCGTGCTCTTACTTTTCTTCATATTATATTCACCAAGTAAAGCATTTCAGCTATGACATTTATAAACGCTCAAGGCTCAGTGGGTATATATTACTCTAAATTGGTAAGACATGAATTGATAGATGCCTTTATAAAACTTTTTGGTAATTATCAGCCCAACTTGCCCTTGATTTGCTTCTTCACCCATTTTTTTGCTTCAGCGAGCTTGCTTTTATCGAAGCCAGCTCCCTGAGCAAAATCCTGCTTACCCCCTCCACTGCCGCCAAGGATTTTGCAGACTCCCCCTACAAGTTCGCCCATGTGAACTGGCGCATTGGAGTCGCTGATTCCGACAACCGATACTCTTTCGCCTTTCCCAAACAACACTACGATCTTCTTCATGTCGCCAAACTCCTTGGCTGCTCTGAGGGTTTCCTCCATGCCGGTATCGGTCTCTCCGACAAGGATATCGTAGCCCCCGCGCCTTGTGAATTTCTCCTCAAGCTCAGCGACCTTCTTCCTTGCCTCTTTCTTTCTCAACTGCTTCAAATCCTTCTTACCCTCTTTCCATGTCTGGAAGACATGCTCACTGAACTTCAAAAGGGCTGTCTCACCCTCTGGGAGCTTAAGTTGTACTGGCTTCAAACCCAGGCGCTTCCTCCGCCCGGCAATCTCCTCATGATCTCTAATTATTTCCTTAACGAACCTCTGCAATATCTGCTTTAACTGGTCAGATGAGACCGACAACACTGCTGCACTTTTATCTATCTCCTCTTCAAGTTCTCCAAAATCAGATGGCATCTGAATTTTGAAGGAGAAATCAGTCTCTGTGGCCGCTAAGCCATCAAAATGCTTCACTAGGTCATCCGACAGCTTTCTAGTTCTTTCCTCGTATCTCTCGGCAGCATCGCCGGCAACGTACTCAAGCCTAACGACACCGTCCTGTATCTTGGTGGAGCCTATCATCTTTACTGCCTTCACTTCCCCAGTGCGGTTAAGATGCGTGCCCCCGCAGGCTTCAACGTCGAGGTCATATATTTTCACAACCCTGAGCTCCCTGCCTGGCACTGTGCCACCCTGGTAGAGCCTGAAGCCGAATTTGGCTTCGGCTTCATCCCTGGGATATATCTTGCTCTCCACCTTCAGATTCTCATTAATAATATCATTTGATTTATCCTCAATTTCCTTCAATACCCTGCGAGATAATGCGCCATAATGAGTTATATCCAATCTCGCCTTATCTAGGGTCTTCTCCGCACCCGCCTGCCAGATGTGCTTCCCCAGAATTTCCTTAGCAGCACCGTTGAGAATATGTGTTGCAGTATGATGCTGGGCAAGCTGCTTCCTCCGAGTCCTGTCGATTTTTCCCCTTACAATATCTCCTGGTTCAGATATGGGGTCCTTGACGACATGTACGATCACGTTGCTCTGCTTAAATACATCCTCAACCGCGACACCGTTTAATTCGCCGATGTCATGTAACTGTCCACCGCTGGTGGGGTAGAAGGCGGTCTTGTCAAGGACGACATACTTCTTATCAAACACCTTCAACAACTTAGCTTCGAAGTCCGTACGGGTGTAATCATCGTAATAGAGTATCTCTGTTTTCGGTATTCCTGAGAGGTCGAGGTCGACCTCACGCCTAGTCTGGGCACGCTGCGCCTTTTTCTCATGCCGTTCAGCGACGCGTATATAGAAGTCCGCGGGCACTTCGACTTGCAGGCCTTCCTCCACAAGCATCTCTGGACTAATGCCATTGGAGTCGTAGAGCTCGATGAGCTTGTCCATGGTAACCTCTTTGTCCCGCAGGCGCTTCACAATGCGCCTCGACTTTCGCTTCGTGGTCTCGTACTTCTTCTCCTCCACCCCCAGGATCTCTTTTACTTCGTCTAGGTTTTCCACCAGCTCAGGGTACTGGGGTTTTAGATAACCAGCATGCCACTCGCACACCTCGCCCAGGGAGACATCCCAGCCGTATTTGGAGACGACGTCGAGGCTTCGCCTCAGGAGGGCACGGAGGTTGTAGCCCCCGCCGACATTTGACGGCAAGGCACCGTCATTCAGGGCTAACAATAAGGAGCGGGTGTGGTCTCCCAAGGAGTATGTCGCCGCAAGGGGGAGAATCTTACCTTTGAGCCCCTTCGTGGATAAGCCCAGCTTCCCGGCAACCAGCGCCCAGGTTTTCTCCACATCGCCTTTATCATCTATGCTCAGTATCCCTGAGTACGGAAGGAATCTTCCAAGGAGCTCCTCGTTTGGGGCAACGCCAGTTATACGGTAGAGCTTCCTGACTACCGTGGGGAAAGTCGCTTCATAGCTCGTTTTCGTGGCGCAGGTGAACCACGCTGGCCTCTCCTGGCCCATGCCCATGTCCAGGACTTTAATATCCAGCTCCCTGGGTGAACCCCTTTGGATGTCGTACTGCATATAAACCTGGTTGCCTATCTCAAGGCCGCGGGAAAAATACTCGATGCTCAGGCCCATGTTCCCACCGCCAGCCCAGGCATCCTCGTGAAATTGGAGCTCATCCTTCGATATTTTCATTCCTCTTACGAGCCACTCGTATATGTGCTCCAGATAATCATCGGGCTTGTAGTTCTCAGGCCTGTCGAAGGCGTGCTGCCCTATCATGACGAAGCCCGTGTAGTGCCTCCCAGTGATGCCCACGTTGTCTGTGTCGTTGAAGCGGAGACAGAACTGGGGCACCACCAAGGGATTGGCCGGCGGGTCTACCTCGCCTGTCACGCAGTAGGGCTGGAAGTCGTAGATAGATGCCTGCACGAACTCCGCGTCATCCCGCCAGCGCGCAACCACCGGGTAACGGGGGATGGGGGTGTAGTCGAGTTTTTTGAAGAGCTTAGAGAACTTCTGCCAGGTCTGGATGTAATCCATCTTTTTTCTTGCCGGGGTGTCGCCGATGAAGGTGTAACCCCCCTCGCATTCAGGCTCCCCGCATACCTCGCGCTCCCCGTAGGCCCAGAAGTAGTTGCCGCAATTCCTACAGCACCTCCTGGTAAAGCCTTCCTCTTTTAATATGCGGACTGGGTAGTGCTCCTCAGGCTCTCTCTGGGCCTTTTTCTTGAACCTCTTTTTAATCGCATCCTCTCTCGGCATCGGAGTTCCCTATTTTTTCTTGATGCGCAGCCGATATGTCGCGCCCTCTCTGGTACGCCTAAGGATTTCGTAGGCACCCTTGTTAAAGGCTGTGGAGAGGTTCTCCTTGGAATACGTATCGTCGTATATGAGGCTCAGGGCATCTCCTGATTTTAGCTTCTCAGGGGCATTGGATATGTAGAGGTGGGGGCCCTCATATTTCCTCACATCCAAATCATAGTAACCGTCTTTATTCTTGAATAGTTTCATTTTAACCTCAGCCAATTATACTCATCGCGAGATAAAAATCTTCTGCGGTTAATCTCAGAAAAACCTGCCCATCCCCGTTCCACTCTCTCCCATGGACGCCCTCGAACCTGCCAAAAAATCAATGAACTCCTTCTTATCCCTATATCCCACCACCCAGTCGAGAATTTCTTCCTGCCCCGTTGCGATTACAAAGGTTGGGGTTCCCACCACCCGGTACTTGGCGATTAATTTGGAGTTATCTTTCAGGTCCACGTCGAGGTTGACTGGAACGAATTTTTCTTCAATGGCTCTGGAAACCTCTGAGGCGGGAAGCACCTCCTCGTCCATCTTCTTGCAGAACCCGCACCAGACGGCCCAGAAGTAGACCAACACCGGTTTATTTTCCCTCTCGGCGATCCTAAGTCCCTCGTCGTAGCTCATAGCCCAGTCTATACCAGCTAGGGCTTCAATTCCCGGGTTCTTGGTTTCTATCCCTGTTTCCTTTACCGTTTCCTGGACCTGACTCCCCAAGCATCCGCTGAGCAGCATTAAAACCGCAACTGGGAGGAGAACAGTGGATATCTCATCCACCCCTGGGCTATTCCCTTTTAATTTACCTAACCAATTCAATATCCTCAATTTGCTTAGACCTTCCATCGTCCTCACCACATAGTCCTTGACGGCTTCCATCAAGTTATCCAAACCCAAATAAGGACGCAAGCCCATTAAGCCCTTATATTCAGCTCCTAGAGAAGTTTCTCCAGTTTTACCTTTTTCTCGAAGAACTCGGCCATTATTATCGCCTTGATACTGTATTATGAAAATAGTACCGTTACGAAAAATATTGTAGGTGTCTAGGGTGGACATCACTGAGAACCCTGAGGTGGTGCAGAAGTACGTGCTCTTCGCCACTCCAGATATTATGATAAATGGAGAGCTCGCCTTCATAGGCATTCCCCCGGAAGAGGAACTGCGCCATAAAATAAATGTCAAAGGGCAATTTTAATAAGAAAAAGAGTTTCGTTATTTGGATATGGTAAAGCGAAAAAGGATTAAGAAGCGCCGCCATAGAAAACCTGAGAAGAAGAACCTGACATTTATCATATTCGCAGTGGTAATCTTCGTGAGTTCCATAGCCGGTTATGCTTTATTGAGCGGCGGAACCCTGGGATTTGGTAGGGAAAAGGGCGAAGGATGGGAGCCTCCAACGGACCAGCAGCTCGCAGAGAAAATTAGGAATCCATATCAAGTGGATGAGACCTTCATCGCCAAGGGGAAGGCTGTTTATTTACAGAGGTGCGTGGATTGTCACTTTGAAGATGGGTCAGGACCGGAGAACCACCCGGTATCCTTCCACGGGCGGCATCATAGCCCAGGGGATTACCTGTGGTTGGCCACTTACGGCATTCCGGGCTCAGTGATGAAGGGATATCAGAACAACCTCACCATTGAGGAGAGATGGCAGGTGATAACCTATATGCGCCGGGAGCTCGCCGGGGCTAAGGAGTAGGCCTCAGCGCAGATTCCCCCTCAACCGCTCAGCCTCGAGGATCCTTCTCACCGCGAGATAATGTGCCCCTAAGCGCATAGAGCACTTCTCAACCTCGCAAGACCGCGCCACCTCGTGAAAAGCGGATACCATTATCTTTCGCAGCTTGCCGACGACGCGCTTCTCGCGCCAGTAATCATTGGTGAGGTTCTGAACCCACTCTATGTAGCTCACCACCACACCGCCTGCGTTGGCGAGGATGTCGGGTATGACGGGAATGCCTTTTTTGAACAATATATCATCCGCTTCAACGGTAATGGGGGCGTTGGCAAGCTCGAGGAGGATTTTGGCTTTCACTTTATTAGCATTCTTTTTTGTAATTTGGTTCGATAGGGCTGCAGGTATTAGCACGTCGCATTCCAGGGCAAGAAGCTCCTCGTTGGTTATGTCCTTAGCATCGGGGAAACCGATGACGCTCCCCCTCTCCTCCTTATGTTTTAATACCTCGCCGATATTGAGCCCTTTTTTATTCAGTATCCCGCCCTTGGAATCGCTTACAGCTATTACCTTGCAGTCATCTTCATGGAGTATCCTTGCGAGGTTTGCGCCGACGTTACCGAAGCCCTGTATGGCGACGCTACCCCAGCTCTTGTCCATGTTGAAAAGCTTGAGAGCCTCCATGAGAACGTAGCTACCGCCTAGGGATGTGGCATAACTCCTAGCCTTGCTCCCCCCTAGGGCCATGGGCTTCCCAGTCACAACCCCAGGAGCGCTTTCACCGGTAGTCTTCTCGTATTCATCGAGAATCCAAGCCATTATTTGCTCATTTGTATAAACATCCGGAGCGGGAATGTCCCTCCGCGGCCCGATGAACCTGTGAATAGCTCTTATATACCCCCGGGTGACCCTCTCGAGCTCGCCCTTGGAGAGCTTCTTGGGATTAACAACCACACCACCTTTTGCCCCGCCGAAGGGGATGTCAACGACGGCGCATTTGAGGGCCATTAAGAAGGCCAGATTTTGAACATCGTCGAGAGTCAGATCGGGATGAAACCTTATTCCACCCTTCGTAGGGCCGCGGGCGTTGTTGTACTGCACCCTGTAGCCAGTGAACATGTGGGTCTCACCATTATCCATCCTCACAGGGAAGCTCACCATAAATGTTTTCCGAGGATGCTCTAGGATGTCCAGCTCTGAATGGGTGAGCTCGAGGCCCATGTAGATCCTACTGAGCTGCTCCATGCATTGCCTGCAGACGTTCTCATCATCGCGGCATAGCCGCTCATATCTTCTCCTCCGCATACAATCACCCCTATCCTGATTATGCGCTGATAAAGTTTAAGTATCTTGATGTTCCATGATGGGGCTTTAACAAGGACAGTCTCATGGCGTTGAGTATCACAGCTAGCGATAGGCCCATATCCCCCACACCTACGGCCAGCCACAGCGTTATCAAGCCAGGGAAGGCCAGTAATGCAAAGGCCCCTTTCACGGCGATAGAAGTGAGAATGTTTTCTCTAACGACGCCTAAGGTTTTCCTGCTCAGCTCCATTAAATACACGAGCTTGGAGAGGTAGTCCTGCATTAAAACGATGTCAGCGGTTTCTATAGCAACATCGCTGCCGATGGCACCCATGGCTATGCCGACGGTAGCCCTTGCCAGAGCGGGTGCGTCATTAACGCCGTCACCCACCATGGCTACTTTCCCATATTTCTGCGTCAGCTCCTCTATCATACTAACCTTATCCTCCGGCAGAAGCTCAGCATGATACTCGTCTACGCCTAATCTGCCTGCTATGGCATTGGCGGTCCTATCATTATCACCTGTCAACATCTCCACCCTTAGCCCCATGCCCTTGAGCTCTGCCAGGGTTTCAAGGGCACCCACCCGTATCTTGTCCATCACCGCTAGCATGCCGATGCTCTCCCTCTCATTGGAGATCAGTATCACAGTCTTACCGTCCTCCTCCAGTTTCTCTACCTCCCTCTCAGGGAAGACGATTGAGAGCTCCTCGAACATCCTCCTGCCCCCTACACGGTAGGTTTCGCCGTTTATCTTCCCTATGACTCCCTTTCCAGCCACAGCCTTAAAATCATCAATGGACTTCAACTCCAGTCCTTGCTCTTCAGCCTCCATCACCACCGCTCTTGCGATGAGGTGCTCAGACAATGCTTCAAGAGAGGCGGCAATGCGAAGAATTTCCTTCTCTGGATAATCGTTGGTAACTATTACGTCAGTCACTCCTGGTCTACCTTCTGTCAGAGTGCCGGTCTTGTCGAAGGCTATCGCCTTAACCCGGCTGAGCTCCTCCAGATGGCTACTCCCCTTTATCAGAACCCCGCTCCGCGCTGCCCCGGTTATGCCTGAGACCATGGAAACGGGCGTTGAAATGGCCAGAGCGCAGGGACAGGAGATAACGAGCAGCACCAGGGCCCTGTAGAACCACTCCTTAAAGGGCATACCGAGGAATGGGGGCACAATTGCCACCACTGCGGCTAAAAAAATAACTGTTGGAGTATAATATCTTATGAACTTGTCTGTAAATTTCTCAGTGATCGAACGCTTCTTCTGGGCATCGGCCACCATTTTAACTATCTTGGACAGGACGGTCTCCTCCGAGCTCTTGGTAGCCTTGACCTCGAGGTAGCCGTCCGCGTTGATGGTGCCCGCGTAAACCCCGCTACCAACGTCCTTGAAAACTGGTATGGATTCCCCTGTTATAGGGGCCTGATTCACGCTTG
>CAZDSM010000113.1:0-5422 GCA_964508205.1 Candidatus Hydrothermarchaeota archaeon
GAAAGAACCAGATTAGCGGAGACCCATTTTGGAGTCGCTCTGACCAAGCGAAATCTCGCTACAGCCACGGTCCTGCTCACCTATCGTCCAAATCAGATATCCAGGCTTCGTGTGCTGAGTCAATTAGCGAGCCAGTATGAGGATGTGTCCCTTCGGGTCCTTGAGGAGTATGAGAAGGATTTTGTAGTCCAGTAGGTAATGAAGATGAACGAATACGTTTTATCGGCGGCAATTATAATCGCATTTTTGGCCATTGGTTTCTTTTTTCTAATTCAATTCGGCGTATCCGTGGTGGCTTACTTTGGGATAGGTATCATACTCGTGACCATCGTTGGCAGCGTTATTTACACCTGGTGGAAGACCCAGACGGATAAGACAGTGGAGAGGCTGAGGAACGAGCTTTTGCTGAAGATCAAGCGTGATATATCCGACACCCACAAATATGTTCTTGAGGCCGAGGAGCTGGTCGAGCAGGAGTCAGTATTGATGGACTTAGAGGCGATCCAAAAGGGTCTGATAGGCCAAAAGCTGTTCGATGAAAATTTGAACATCACGGAGAATGTTAAGAAGTTCACCCTGACCCTCATCGAGCAGGAGAACCGCGGAACCGAACAACGCCTCCGGGGCTTGGAGAACATGGTAGCCGTTAATTACAAGCCAAAGCTTGACGAATACATTCAGGAGTTTAATTCTAAGCTGGAGGCCCTCGAGCGGGCGGGATATGTTATCAAAGATAAAAAGGAGGTATTTCTTGCTCTCGCGGCCCAGGAAACCACCAGCCTCCGGGAGATGCTGGAGAAAAAAAAGCGCGTAACAGAGGCCTTTTCAGGGGTATTGAAGAAGTGTGTGACCGAGGTTCAGAACCTCCTGGCTCTGAGCCAGAAATACGGGATGATAAAGAAGGTTAAAAACACTGTAGAAAAGGCCCGTAAGAACCTGTCCAATTTCGATACTACAGTTGAGCTATTGATAGATTCCAGGACCACGTTGACAAATTTTCTGAGGGATTTCTTTGACATCGAATACAAGCAAGTCTCCTCCTCTATACGAACCCTTTCACCACTGTTAAAGGCCGAGCATATAGACAGTGAAAGGAGAAAAACCATTGAAGAGATAATGGAGGAAGCCTTGGGAATGCAGGACTCCGGGTTATTGGGGGATCTCCAGAACCTCAAAGTCAAGTATAAGGAGGAGATCTCATCCATAGTGGAGGAGCTTGACGGGGAGCTGAAGAGGCTTGCGGGGGACATTCAGGCGAAGAAGCCTCCAGAGGAGATCTGGCGGGCAGATGATATCGAGGCCTCCATAATTAATAGGCTTAGGATGGATACCGAGCTCAGGGTTTTCACACGGCACGCAGCCGAGGCCCTTAGGTACCTGACTAATAAATTTAACAGCGACGATGCCTTTCTGAAGATTCTCCATAATTACAATAAAGTCGAACCGCTGATAACCATGAAGCTTAACCAGATGGGCGAGTTGCCTGCTTCGAATTTAAACGTCAAATACCCTGATAAATTCTTGATAATCTATAGTAAGAAGCATTCGGATACTATTTACCGCCAGACTACGTCTACCCTCGTTAAGATTTAGGGAAAGCGATCATGGAACAACGTTCAACCAGGTGGAGCATCATAGCTTCAGGAGAAGGCGCCAACAGGATATGTCTGCAGTATTACTCTAGGTTTTTGGACTCAATTATCGGGGATAAAGTCCTGCTTTTGAACACCTCCCCAGCGGATGTTAATCCAGAGAAAACCTTTGAGTACATCATAACCAAGGATGAGAAAATCAAACGCGTCTTTGAGGAGATAAAGCGGGAGCGCATATGCGTCTTCGGCAAATCCCCCTCCGGCGCCGGTAACAACTGGAAGATCGGCGAAAATGAGGCCAGGGAAGACTTCGACACCATCCGGCGCTACATCGCCAACCTAAACCTCGGGGGCAGGGACGTTATCCTTGGAATCACCACCCTTGGAGGAGGCACCGGAAATGGAAGCCTTCCGTATATTATCCACAGACTCAAGACCTCCCGCACCCTTGTCTCCAATGATGAGAACAGCTACACATCCGTGGGGATACTCCCCTATGACTTCGAGGCGCCCCAGCGTTATTTCAACACGATTTGCGGCTTAACTAGGCTCCTGAAATACGGCCCAAGGGCGCGGCAGAACGCTGACATGGTTCTCCTCGTGGATAACTCCCAGATAGAGACTATGCTCAATGCATCGGAATCCCTAGAGGAGGAAAGATACTACCTCATTAACCAGGAAATAATAAAGGCAATACGGATGATGATTGCCCCTAGTGTGGGGCGCGCTAAGTCAACTATCGATATAGCTGATTATTATCAGCTGCCCAGGAATATAGGCGTGTACCACTTCACCCCCTGTCTGAGCCTTGACAATGATCCAGAGATCTTCGAGATAGAAACTGCCCTAGATGCCGCCACGCAAAACCCAATGGCCCCCCTCGACCCTAAGACCGCTATCATGGCTTACATCATAGCCATTGTTCCCCAAAAGTACGTGGACGAGGGGAAATTCTCCCAGGAAGACCTTGAGGCGAAGTCTTATGAGTGGGCTGTACGAAATATGGGCGGAAAATGGGGTGGGATAATGCGCTACTCAAGCCTGGTCTCGATGCCGGAGCAAGAAACCCTAGACCTCATGATTCTCCTCGGCGGCTACAGCCTGAACGACATCTTAGCGAAATGCCTTCAGAAATACTACGATTTCATAGATGTCCTCGATATAGACAAGGGGGAGACCGAGTTATTCGACGAGGACCGGCCTGAGATAAAGGCGAAGATTGAGATAAAGGATATTGAGAATATCGAGGCCAACCTCAAAGAGTACATCGCCGTCTCAGAGGGCAAGATAGAGAAGACCCAGAAAGCCGAAACCGACCTCAAGGCGAAGCTCAAGGAATTCGGCTTCGGCAAAAGGAAAGGTTAGTTGCATCTTATGAAATTGGGACAAGACTTTTTTTGATTCTGAACCTATCCCTATTTGGGCTCGCAGCACATGTCCGCTTGATTCTTGGATATCTGATGTTCTTTTTCCGCATGCCCGGCGCACTCATCGAAGCTCTGAAACTCTGCATCACACAGAGAGCACTTGGTGTTACCTGCTGGAGCTGCTACTTCTCCTGGTACCTTGGCACCTTCGATGACGATGGCTCTTGCCACCAAGTCGAGAACGCCGCCTACATCTGTGTCTAACTTGTAGTGATCCATCACTAGGCGGAGCTGGGCCTTGCAGATAGCGCAGGGAGCTGCCAGGTACTTTGCTCCTACGTCGCGAACCGCTTCAGCCCTGGGTTTGGCACCTTTCATGCGCAGGTCCATAAGCTCGTCCATGAGCATCCCTCCACCGCCACCGCAGCAGAAGGTGTACTCCCTGATCTTGTCAGGGGCCATCTCTTTGAAGTTGGTTACCGCCTGACTCAGGATGTAGCGCTGGGGGTCCAAGAGGCCGCTTCCCCTGGCGTAGTTGCAGGGGTCGTGGAGGGTTACGAGCTCGGTTACCCTGCTCTTGTCCAGCTTTATTTTACCTTCGCGGATAAGCCCCTCGGTGTACTGCAGTATGTGCTCAAACTCGAAGTTAAGGGGGCCATTCCAGGTTTCGGTTATGTTCTTGGCCGCGCGCCATGCGTTACCGCACTCGCCGAAAACCACCTTTTTAACCCCGAGGCGATGGGCCTCGTCGACGATTCTCTTGTTTATAGTCTTGAGGTCTGCATAGTCCTGGAAAATCCCGAAGTTCGCAGCCTCAGAGGTCAGGTGACTCATGGTGTAATCAGCGTCGGCAGCATGGAAGACCAACATGGCACCTATCTGGGTGTCAATGTTGACGAAGAGGTCAGCGCTTGGAGGAACATAAAGGATCTCCGCCCCAACCTTGGGCTCTGCCATCTCATCCTCGGGGTTCTCTTTGACCCCTGGAAATTTAACCTCTATCCCCATCATATCTTTGATTTCCTCGGCGCAGAACCCGATGTTGTTCCAGAAGGCGAGCTCCGGTATGCCTAGGTTGTTGCCGACCTCGTAGACCTTGGCTATTACCTCGTTGGTGTATTTGGTTCCTAAGCCGACTCTGAGCATTATCTCCCTGGCCGCCATGGTAATCTCCGCGGTGTCTATGCCGAAGGGACAGAATATACTGCACCGCCTGCACTCGGAGCAGGAGTAGAAGTACTTGTACCACTCCTCCAGCACCTTGTTGCTCATTTCTTCCGCCCCTACTACGGAGCCCAAGAGTTTGCCTCCTATTGAGAAGTGCTTCTTATAGACCTTCCTGAAGAGATCCACCCTATGGGCCGGCATGTTAAAGGGGTCCTCGGTTCCAATGTAATAATGGCAGCGCTCGGCGCAGGCCCCGCACTTGGTGCATGTATCGAGGTAGGTTGCAACGCTTCGGCGCTCCCTCAGCACCGCTTCCATGGCCTCAAGGGCCTTCTGCGGCCTCTCCTCCTCTGGCACCATCTCTGTCTCAAGGGCCAGTTTTTTGAAGAATTCCTCGGGGCACTTGAAGGGAGTTTCCATCGAGGGGGATGGGGACACATCGAAGGGATTTACTTCTTTTTCAGCCAGCTTTCTCACCTCACATGCCTCAGTACCACAAGGGAGTTCTTTAATCCCTGAGTGAAGAATATTCCAATGGGATGTATAATCTTGCTGAAGGGCAGTATTATCAAGAGCATCTGCACCAGAAAGATGTGCAGAATGAACATCGGATTCGCCGGTGGCACGGCTGGGCTGAGGGCGAATATCGTGCCGATAAAGTCCCTGTACTCGATAATGTCTATCTCCATTGCGAAGCGCATGTAGTTGCCAGCAGTAACTATTGCTAGCAAGAGCAGGATGACCAGATAGTCCGCGAGATTTGACATTTCTCTCACAGTTGGCTGGGTAAAGCGCCTGACAAGGAGGTATATCAACGCTATGACTATCAATATGCCCACGGCTTTCCCGGAGACTGCTGATAGGGTGTCAATTCCCGCTTCGCTGAGCCCTATAGCAAGGAGCATTTTGTCGGGTATTCCTGAGAAAAGTCGAATATGCCCTATGATTATGAAGGCCAGGGCAGCATGGAAGGGCCATGCCCCTATCCACAAATTCCTGTCGTTTTTCAGTAGGCTTGGGAAAAACAAGACCTCGTTTGCAATGTTCTTTATCTGCTCCCCCCTAGATTGTGGGTAGATTACGCTTAAGGGCATGGGTACTGGGGTGTTGAGCCAGCCCCTTATGCGGTAAATCAAACCCCCAACGAAAATCACGATTGTAATGTAGGGCAAAACATCGGCAACTAAGATTGAAATAGCGCCCATATTATCACCTCAATTTTACTATTCGGTATTCAATTCAACTGCCTGGCTTTCATGTTCACAATCTAATATAAAACTTTTTGGAAATTTTTTT
>CAZDSM010000114.1:0-1789 GCA_964508205.1 Candidatus Hydrothermarchaeota archaeon
TGAGAAGTCAAAATGAAAATGCTAATATTAAAGAGAACGATATAGAAGAATTTCTAGAGTTTATATGGACCATTAGAGAGAGGGGGGATACGCTTCTAGACCACGTTATCAGCGCAGCTGAGCAGGAGCATCCTGCAACTATCCTCAAGGAGCTGGAAAGGAGAGGTCTGATATCCCTACGGGATAATAAGGTAATTCTGGAGGAGGATGGTGAGAGGAGAGCGGGGGCGATAGTGAGGCGGCACCGCCTTGCGGAGATACTCTTATCGGAAGTACTTGAGCTGGAAGAAAAACATATCCACCCCGAAGCTTGCAAATTCGAGCATATCTTGAGCCCGGAAGTAACGGAGAGTGTGTGCACTTTCCTAGGTCATCCTCCTACGTGCCCCCATGGCAAGGCAATACCTCGGGGGCAGTGCTGCAAAAAGTTTGGCGCGGAGATAAAGCCTCTTGTATTTTCCCTGAAGGAGCTCTCCACTGGGGGGAAGGCTAAAATCATCTTTATCACATCGAAGTACCATTCCCGCCTGGACAGGTTGGGTGCCCTTGGTTTTATTCCCGGGAGCGTAATCAGATTACACCAGAAGAAGCCCAGTTATGTCGTCAAGTTGGGTGAGACGGACCTCGCCCTGGACGAGGATATCTGCCGGGAGATATACGTAAGGAAATTAGACTAATTTTACCCCTCCACCCACCCTTGACTTCATGACCTTTAGGCCCAGTTCTTCCACCCATTTTCTTATCTCCTTCATCTCCGCTGGGTACGTGTTGATAAAGACGCTCGGTCCTGTCTGCATGGAGAAATAAGCGTTTAAACCATTCTGGCGCATCCTGCGAATCTCGCTCATAAGGAGGATGCTCTCAGGTTTATACGCCACCAAACCTTTCTCCCCAGTCATGGTTAAAGCGTGCAACTCAAGGGAGTCTATCTCCGCCAGTTGGGCAACCCTCATGAGGTTACCATCCAGGATAGCATCCCTCATCTCAGTGCATCGCTTACTTGCGCTTTTTACCCTGGCATTGAAAAAAGGAGATGTTTCAACTTCTCGATGAGCCTCTTCCGTTCTGACCTCCGAACTCAGGGGAACAATAACTATCCCTAGGTCAAGATCTTTTCCTCCAGCGATTCTATCAGCATAAGAGCTCTCATCATCCCGCCCCGCGTACCACTGGGCATAACCCCCCACAACACTCCTGCACGCGGACCCAGAGAAGCGTCGAGCGACAGTGGATATTTTTTGGAGATTCAAATCAAGTCCATAAACCTTGAACAGCGCCGCGGCTAGCGCTGCACCCCCGGAGGATGAAAAACCCAGTCCTTTCGCCTCAGAATAACTTATGCTGTTTTCTGACTCTATCTTTACTCTGCCCTCCCTACCAGCGAGCTTCCGCACGTGCTCCGCCACGCTTATAACCCTCTCAAGGCCCCTGCCCCTCATCCTCTCGCCATTGAGGGTTACCTCATCTTTTTCCGAGTCCACTACCTCGATCTTAGTCCTCGTGCTTAGGGCCGACATGTTTACAGAGATGCTGTCGTGATACGGTATCCTCAGCCCCCATTCCTTGAGACCGTGATATTTAACCAGGGCCTGCATGGGATGCGCTATGGCTACGACCTTCATTCAATCACCTACATTATTCTGGCAAAAATAGCTATTGCCCCCCAGTCCTTAAACGCCCTTATGGAGTGCCTCTTCGCCAGAACATCGAATAATTCCATACCCTCAAGTAAATTATAAGTACCCTCTGCTAATAAAACTTGAGGGCGATGGGCAGGCTCAGAGGGTAT
>CAZDSM010000115.1:0-3711 GCA_964508205.1 Candidatus Hydrothermarchaeota archaeon
TTGACTTCGACCATGCCCTTAATTATTTCTCTCGGGGATATGTCAAAATAGGGCACCATGTCATCTAGGTTCCGGCAGTTCCTACCCCATCCCCATGTCTCAGTACCCCCGGGATTTGTTAGCTTGATAACTAAGCCCTTAGTGGCCTTGAGGAGCCATGCAACGTAAGCCGCGCACTTCTCCACATCCCCCTCCTTGAGGTATTTCATCATAAACCAGTTGCCATCGCACAGCGTATAGGCTGCTTTATCCACCATCGGTAGGTCATGGAGCTCCTCGTGGGTATGGCGGGCCATCAAGGGCGGCATCGCAGGGGTGAAAGCAGTGGTGTAGCCCATCATTGAATACAAGTAACCGGTGAGGAAGGTGGAGGGAGTTGAGAAGCCGCTTCCCGAGCGCGTGAGCTTGGTCTTTTTCATCACGAAGCGCGCATGGTCCTCGGGTCTAAAGCCGCGGCCTACGTTGACCTTGCCCCCTGCTACGTGGGTATGAATGTCAACACCCCCCGGCATAACCACCTTATTAGAGACATCTACTACCTCTACCCCTCTCTCCCTCATGCTCTCGACTATCCGACCATCTTTAATAAGGAGATCCATTTTTTCTCCCTTAACCCCGTTTATGGGATCAAAAACTATCCCGTTTTTTAAAATTAAGGCCGTCATAATCAGAATAACTAATTCCTCGCTTCTTTAGTTGCCACTGCGTGCGAAACAGCCCCGTGATCCTGTAGGGCGTCCTTTTTCTTTATTCCTGCAAGCTTTTCACGATATTAATTTGCTGATATAATTAAACCAATATTTATATTTTTCTAACTGCATACTTACGAAGGTGGTTACTAACCACCTTCTCTGAGGTCGTTGTTCACTTTTTTACGATTTCCGTTGGATACGGCTTCTCAGCACCCCTACTGGATGGATTGTGATGTTCGAATTTGAATTCCGCATTCAATACTTCACTGTGGTCTTTAAAACCCATCTCAAGTAGTCTTGCATTCAGTTCTCCCTCTTGACTACTTCTTGTTGGTGGTTTTTTGTCGCTTTTAATATAAGAGACTGCAATGTCCTCACCTTTCAATGTTCCATCTTCGTTTTTGCCCTTGGTTACTTCGAGTCTCAGTTTTATGGCTTCTCTTCCTGTCGCTGTCCGTGCTGATGTATCAACATCAGTAACCAACGCATTGAACTTTTCAGGCAATTCTATTAAGCCTCTCTTTACCCGTATATTCATCTCCTTCCTCTTCACGGGCGCGAGCCTTTTTAACTCGATTTTGACGTTTTTCTCGATGACGAACTTGTCTACCGGTACACTAGGAAGCTTTCCATCGACTTCGAAGATATAGTAGCCTTCTTCACCATCGACGCTGGTGATGAACTCCTTGTCACCGACTTTCTCGATTTTTATTCCAGCGACCTTTTTGAGGGCCTCAAGGAGGTTGGCTCTCTTTGAAACCTCTACCTTATTGGTCTCGCTGAAAATATCAAGTTTCTCGTAGAGCTTGTCTATTCGGATTTTCTCTGGGTTTAACTTCAGCACATGAGATCTGCCGAACTTGCGGCGCTCTATAAGCCCTTTTTCCTCAAGGAGGCGGCAGTGCCTCGCGGCCACTGGAACAGAGATGCCTAGCTCCCTGGCTAAGCCGGAGATGTGCATTTCGTTCTTCGCGAGGATTCTCAGCATTTCACGTCTCGTCTTGCTGCTGAGGGCTTTGAACATGGCCCGTTTTATTATCTATTTGGTTAATAAATGTTATGTAAAATTATATGAATGGCGCGAAGCGACTTCAATAGATGATGAATAAGAATTTGCCCCTTAGCAGGAGGAGCCTCATCAGAGAGTACACCTATTGATTCAGTTGGGGCAGGCATACCGAGGCGATAAATTTCCAGAAAGCCCCCACTCCGTACAGGGTTCGGTTGAAGAGCCGTATATTAAAAGCTTTTTACATGACAACTATTCGCATGCTTACGGTGCTCTGGGCGAGGTTGAGCTCTTTGGCTACTTCAAGAAGGCTCATCTTCCTTGCGACTATGAGGAGGTATTGAGGTAGTTCAACCTCATCCCGGAATTGGTCAAGTCCCCCATATTTTCCGATAGTACAACAAACTATTTAAATTTTAACTTTTCAATAATAAAATGGAGCGAAAGGTATGGGAGAAAAAAAATTGGTATTCCTCCTTAAAACAGGGTTCAACCAGCCGGGGATTACCCGGGGAGCTTTGATGTTCGCAGGGATAAGCGCGAGCATGGACGTTGAGACGGTAATCTACTGCGTTCAGGAAGGCGCGGATCCAATGGTTAAAGGAGCCCTAGATAAAGAGGAGGTTAAGCCGGGAGTGCCCACGATAAAGCAACGCCTCCAGGAAGTTATCGATGCAGGTGTGGATATACAGGTCTGCTCCGCCACAGCGAACTTAAAAGGCATCAAAGAAGAAGATCTCATAGAGCAGGCAAGAATCACAGGAGCTGCAACGTTAATAGACCTAGCCCTGGACAGCGACAACGTGATATGCTGGGGCTAGTATCTCCGCCTAACCAGAAACTCGGTCAGGACCTTAATATTATCCATAGCCTCCTTTTCAACTTTAGTTTTAGAGAGCTCCTTTAGAGCCGCAACCTCAAATTTCGCCGCCATCTTCTTGGAGTACTCATGAGCACCAGTATCCTCAAGGATCTCCAACACCTCCTCCGTGTCTTCCTCGGTAAGCTCATCCTTCCTGTAAATATCCATCAGCCTCTTATTCTTCCCCTTGGGCGCCTCCTGCAGAGCATATAAAATAGGTAGGGTCTTCTTCTTATTTCTAACGTCACTGGCCTTGGGCTTTCCAGTCTGCGAAGCCTTCTCCCAGATGCCGATGATGTCATCGATGATTTGAAAGGCTATTCCGATGTTCCGGCCGAACCTCCGGAAGCTGTCTACTTTACCCCTGTCCTCAGTTGAGAGGGTCGCCCCAATCCAGGTGGATGCTTCCACCAGCGTGGCGGTCTTGCGACTTATCATCTCAAGGTACATGTCAATGGTTATGTCGAGTCTGTCCTCAAAGCTCATGTCCAGGTACTGCCCCTCGCAAAGTGCTATAATCGTCTCATTAAGAATCCGGATAACCTCAACTATCTTTGAGCTGGTAACATTGAGCTCTTCCATCCTCAAAGCAGCATGATTCGCTAAGACATGCATGCCGTCACCCACGTTTATTGCCTGGCTTATCCCAAAGAGCTTCCAGACCGTGGGTTTGTGGCGCCGCTCTTCATCCATGTCCTCGATGTCATCATGGATAAGGGAGAAATTATGGATGAGCTCTATCGCAGCGGCAGCTGGTAATGCCTTATCCCTTACTCCGCTCAAGGCGTTGTAGACCAGGATGCACATCGTAGGTCTGAAGCGCTTTCCGCGGTACTGCTCCGCCCTCTCGAGGCCCTCGTCTAGCCAGCCAAGATGGTACTTCATCATATCGTAAAGCTGCCCAGGAAAAACTCGGTTTTCAAATACTTTTTTAATCTCCCCGTCGATCATGTCTAGGTGTTCACTGAGCAAGTCTTCGCCCTTCATACGAGCACCCTTCCTACTTCACGTTCTCGACGATGCCTACCCTGACGAGGGCTCTAACAGGCTTACCGGCGATGCTCTTAATGCCCTTCTCCTTCTGCTCATGCGCTTTTTTCATCAATTCAGCGACGTTTCTCATGATATTACAATTACTAATCACTCTT
>CAZDSM010000116.1:0-6233 GCA_964508205.1 Candidatus Hydrothermarchaeota archaeon
TCTTTTTTCCTTTTTTCATCAATGCTGAGTTGATGTAACTCTGGTCTCCAAACTGATCGGCGATGGCCAGCTCACATTTTCCTTTGCCCAGGAGATTCTCAATTGCCCTGGCATGCCCCCAGCCTAAAAGTATGTTCAGATTTTTCAGCTTCTCGTAGAGGATATTGTATTTTAGTGGGCTTATCCAGATTTCCTCGTATCCCTCCTTGCCCAGAAGTTTCCTTATCCTCGTACTCAGGGTGGAGATAGCGTTGTCCCTCAGATTCTTGGAGTCCCGAACACCGATTTTTCTCAACTTTTCCTCTGAATTTCCGTCTATCAAAACCCCTGCTATCACCAGGGGACCAAAGTAATCACCCTTACCAACTTCGTCGGTGCCTATCTTAGTCCTCCCATCAAATCTTGCTAGCGCTTCTTTTGTAACCGGCTTCTCAACACTACCCCCTATGGAATCTACGAAGGCTTCAATCTCTCTTTTAAGCTGCTCATCTTTTCCTGCAAGAACGATTTTCCCACTGTGATAGAGGTTAACAACCAGTCCAGGGTAGCGGGCCATGAATACCTGGTATGGCCTATCTTCGAACTTGAATCCGATTCTTCCAAGGTATGCCTTTAGCTCGGCAAATTTGGATTCCAGAATTTGATAGGTATCCTCCATTTTCTTACCTTCATTCCATTGCTTTATACGGCTCTCAGTTAAAATGCTTAACCATTGTTTCTCAAAACTTTTCGAGGGCAATAAGTTTAATATCTCTTTGCGTGCTAATTAGGATTGAAATGCGCACTAAGTTCATGCAGCTCCCGAGGGCTGTGCTCGTTGGGAAGGGCGCCCTGGCGAGGAGCAATGAGATATGTCGAGATCTTGGTTTAGAGGGCAGGGTCTTGATTGTATCAGGACCTAAGACGTACAAGATAGCTGGGGAGAGATTGTACGATATCCTGGAGGAGGAGCACGACATCGAGGTTGCGATGGTCAAGGAAGGCTCCCTGAGGGAGGTTGAAGATGTGAAAAAAACGGTGCAGAAAAAGGATATTAAATTCCTCGTGGGAGTGGGTGGCGGGCGCGTAATAGACACAGCCAAATTGGCATCCAAGGAAACCGAGAGGGAGTTTTTGAGCGTGCCCACAGCGGCGAGCCACGATGGAATAGCTTCTTCAAGGGCGTCGTTGAAGCGAGACGGGAATGCGGTGTCAATACAGGCCAGGGCACCCCTGGGGGTTATCGCCGATACTGAGATAATAAGGAAGGCGCCCTACAGGCTGATAGCAAGCGGATGCGGGGATATAATATCCAAGTTCACCGCGGTAAAGGACTGGGAGCTGGCTCACAGAGTCAAGGGAGAGGAGATAAGCGAGTATGCCTGCGCCCTTTCACTGATGACAGCCAAGATGATCATGGACTCCAAGGACTTGATTAAAAAGGGAAGGGAGGAAAGCGTCAGAAAAGTGGTGAAGGCCTTGATATCCTCCGGTGTAGCGATGAGCATCGCGGGCAGCTCTAGGCCTGGAAGCGGCTCGGAGCATAAGTTCAGCCATGCCCTGAACATGATAGCGCCGTCTCCGGCACTACACGGCGAGCAGTGTGGCGTAGGAAGCATAATGATGATGTACCTGCACGAGGATGGATGGCGGGATATAAGGGATGCGCTGAAGAAAATTGGAGCGCCGACGAATACAGGGGGACTGGGGGTAAAGGAGGAGCACATAACTGAGGCCCTTACCAATGCCCACCAGATAAGACCAGAGAGGTACACGGTACTGGATGGTGTGGCCATGAACAGAGAGAAAGCCGAGAGCATCGCTAAAGCGACAGGGGTAATAAAGTAGGTGAATCAGTTGCCTATAACCATGGTTGATGCCGCTAAGGTTGCACCAGGATACGCCTTTGTAAATTTTGGAACACCTGAGGAATGCACTACATGCCCTCTGGTTGGGGTTTGCATCGGTAATCTTGAACCAGGGCGACGGTACAGGGTTAAAGCTCTTCGAGAAAAGGAGCATAGTTGCAGAATTTTTGGAAAAGTTAGGGTGGTGGAAGTGGAGGAAGAAGCTGTCAAGGCTGCGGTAATCAAAAGGCGCGCCTACCTTGGAGCCAAAATAAAGTGCGAACCCTTAGATTGCGACAAAATACTCTGCGGGAATTACAAATACTGCGTACCGGAGGGTTTGAAGAAAGGGGATAACTGCAGAGTTGAAGAGACCCTGGAGGACATGGAATGCGGAAGGAACTTTAGCCTGCAGCTTGTCGCTTTGAGGAGGAGGTAGTTTTTCCGGCTTTTTTGCTGGACTTGGGTTTGGTGAAGGCCTCCTCGAAGATCACCTCATCCAGGACTAAAAACTTAAATGCATCCCTGGCGACGTAGTGCTTGCTCATTATAGATTCCTTTTTCAGTTTGACCACATCTGGGAGGCGTATCACGACCACCTTATTCTTCAACACCACCTCGTGGTCGTTGGGGTCAGCGAAGGGCATGTGGAGCTCGAGAAGAAGGCGTATTTTCTCCTCTAACTTGTTTACCTTCTCCTTGACGCTGACCTCGTATTCCAGGGCCTTGCCTGCGAGTTCGTAGTTGAAGTCAACCCTGACCCTACCCCCGCTCACGCTCTGGACGCGCCCTACGCGGCCGTCGGCCTCGATGCGCATCCCAGGTACAGGGCGCATGCCCTGCTTCTTGAAATCCTTGATGGGCACCACCTTAACGAGCTTCGAATCCCTTGGACCGTAGCCCTTCTCATAGGGGATCATGACGGCCTTCTTCTCCCCTACCTCCATGCCCACCAGAGCCTCGTCTAAACCCGGAATAACGTGGTTCGCTCCCACAACAATGGGCGATGCTTTGAACTGGATCTTTTCGTCATAGATGCCACCATCCTTAGCAACATCTTCCCATGTTGTGTCGAAGACCGCGCCGCTTTCCTTTACCCTGCCAACGTAGTTTATCCTTACGAAATTTTTCTTTGTTAATACCATTACTCGCCCTTCCTTAAGTACCACCCTTTATCCAAGAGATTCTCGATGATATTGCCCCGGAGTCTACCAATAGCAAGAAATTCGCTATTCTTGTTAAGGATTAAACATTTGTCGCCCTGTTTCAAGGGATGGCCGTATTTTAAAATTGAGTTAATGAAAACATCCCGTCCATATAAAACTAACTGTTCCACTTTATCATCCACTGTAATGGTCTTGCTGGCATACTTCGAGAGCAGGGTCCCACCCTCGAGGCCCAGGTGGAATTTATCCCCCTTTATCTCCCCCAGATAAAGGCCTGCGAAGTAGGATTCATGTTTCATCCTCAGAAGCACGTCCAGGGCTTTATTGTTCAACGTAAATATCTCCCTTCTCCCATTATGAGCTGCCAGGAGGACCATGTTATGTAGCGCCACCCATGGGTCGAAGCCGTATTCTTTAAGCTCCTCGAGAACCATCCTCTCCTCTGGGCTGAGCTCCTCAAATCTCATCGACTGCCTCCTTAATGGCCTTATCGGATATAATTGCACTGTTACCGCTAGGGTCCTCGATTAGCAGGTGCACCACTTCTTCACCCCTCTTTATTCCATCTATCCTACCCAGCAACTCCTTCGCTTTCCCCGTCTCTTTCCATTTCCTGAGAGATACCAGCGCGTCCTCGACCCTCGTTAAAACACCCTCTATATTTGTGATGTATCCCTCGGAAGCCACACTGGGGGTAATTTTTACGCCGATTTCTGGAATCTCGATAGTCGAGTTACCAGAGCGCACCACCCGTATGTTCATGTCCTCCTCGTCCTCAATTTTTATCCGGTACCTGACGGGCTTCTTCTCACCTAGGAGCAGCACATCCACATGGCGATAACTGCAGTCACAACTGATAACACTCTCCATTATCTCCCCGAAGTACTTAATCTCATGGCGATGAAAATTAACCTTTACCCCTTCCATTCGGCAGGAAGGGCATTCAACATTGAAGAGCATTGGTCCACAGGACTACGCCCGCTTCCCAATTTTCTCGATAGCCTCCTCAAAGCCCTTAGCTCTCGAACCAGGCTCCCTGTCTATCTTAACGGATGGAGGCGTTATTATTAGGTGATACTCGCTCAGCCCCGCGATATCGCCGCCCATGGATAGGCATATGTCCTTCACCTCATCCACCGCGTGCTTAAGCTCGTTCATGCTTCTCTCGGCAAGGGGTTTTATATCCAGGACCACTATGTTGCCGTCGCCTAATTCGCGAACAATAATGTCGACATCCGCGAAACCCCTGAGCTTACAAACCTTGACGAATCTCCCTGTAGCGGCTACTTGAAACTCCCCCTCGGGTATCTGCAGTTCAACATAATCCTCAAGGGCGGTCGTCTCCTTATATTCTGGTCCTTTAATCTTGCTGAATAAGTCCTTGAGTGCCATAAGTGTACCTCCAGTTATACTGGGTTGCGCCTCATATAAAAGAGTTTCGAAATTAGTCCTTTTTAGCAACTGGGTAACTACCGAGAAGTTTCATATAAGAAACCATGCTCTCAAGTTCCTTCAGGGCCCTCTTTACACTTGCATCGAGGAGATGGCCCTCAAAATCCACGAAGAACACGTAATCGCCGAGGGCCTTTCTAGAAGGCCTGGACTCGATTTTCGTAAGATTGATTTTCGCCTTCACAAAGGCCCCGAGGACCTCGTATAGGGCCCCTGGCTTATCATGGAGGGTGAATATGATGGATGTCTTGTCATTCCCGGTTCTTGTGTTGCCATTTTTCGCTATAACGAGAAACCTAGTCTGATTAAAATTCTCGTCCTGCACCGAGCTTTTGAGGACCTTGAGACCGTAGAGCTCCGCAGCCCTCCTAGGGGCTATGGCAGCTGTGCTCCTGAGCTTCCCCCTGAAAACCTCCCTTGCGGCCTCAGCGGTGCTCAGACAGTTTTTCGCGCGTAACCCCAATTTCCCAATAAATCCCTTGCACTGGGCTAGGGCCTGGGGATGGGATATCACCTTATCGATGTCCTCGAGGGTGCTGTCCTCCAATCCCAGCAGGCTGTGTCTAATGTCTATCACCACCTCGCCGTATATCATCAAATCCAGTTTCAAAAATAGCTCCAGGGTGAGGACTATGGAGCCTTCAAGGGAGTTCTCAATGGGCACGATGCCGTAATGCGAGCTACCGCTGACGACATCGTCGAAGATGTCGTTTATGTCGCCGCGATAAACTAGGTCCTCTTCACCGAAGAATTCCAAAGCCACCTTCTCGCTAAAAGTTCCTCTGGGTCCAAGCAGAGAAACCTTCATTTTAGTCCCTCTGTATTTTTTTGCTATGATCCAAGACGAGGGCTGTAAATTTTTCTATGAAATCGTCATCAAGGGCGCCTTCAGCCGCCCTCCTGCAGTTTGCCAATACATCTTTCTCACGCTCAACATCCTCAATATCTGCTCCAAGGGCTTTCTTAGCCCCCGCGATTCTCCCAACGACTTCGAATCGCTTGTAGAGGAGGCGGATTATCTCCCTATCGATGTCATCGATCTCCTCGCGAAGCTCCCCGATTTCTTTTTCCAGATCCATGTTGTTTTCCATCATAGCAATGCTGATATATATTTTTGGTTAGGACATGCATAAAGCATAAATACTTATCCTCGTTACGTGAATCTGGTGGGCAAAGTGATACCTGAGAAAGTATTTTTTACCAAGGGCGTCGGAAAGCACAGGGAGAAATTGGAGTCATTTGAACTTGCCCTTCGCGACGCGGGTATTGAGAAATTCAACATCGTTCGAGTCTCAAGCATACTGCCACCCAAATGCGAGATAATCTCGCGAGAGAACGGTCTTAAAGAGCTCATGCCGGGACAGGTACTCTTCTGCGTCCTCAGCGAGAACGCGAGTAGCAGTGAACAGACCTCTTTGCGGTTTCCGAAGCCCAACCAGCTCATCGTTGCCTCTATTGGATGCGCTATCCCAGCGGACAAGGAACAGTACGGCTACCTGAGCGAGCACCACTCCTACGGCGAAAGTGATGCCAAAGCCGGGGAGTACGCCGAGGATCTAGCGGCCAGCATGCTGGCGACGACGTTGGGAATAGAGTTCGACGTTGAGAAGAACTACGATGAGAGGAAAGAAGTCTGGAAGATGAGCGGAAAGATAGTGCGGACGATAAACATAACTCAATCAGCGATAGTCGACAAGAAGGGATGGTGGACAACTGTAGTGGCGGCGGCAGTTTTTTTGGATTGATGCAAAAAACACAAAATATAAATCAGTCTGCGGATTATGTATTT
>CAZDSM010000117.1:0-2574 GCA_964508205.1 Candidatus Hydrothermarchaeota archaeon
ATTGGTACATCAGGTGCAGAAATGCGCCAGAAGACGTTGGGTTATCCACGATAAAGGGGGCAAAAAACGAAGTAGCATTTGATAAAATTAGGAAAAATAATCGTTTAAGGTCTACTTACATGACGATACATGTGTTAAAAAATCCAGCGATATGGTGTATTACACTTGCCCTTTTATCTTTGAACATCGTGAGATATGGGTTACTTTTTTGGGCACCGACCTTTATTTTTGAAGAACAGAAGTTATCCCTACCGATAGCAGCATTTACGGCCATTGCAATCCCCATCGGTGGATCATTGGGGGCCATCTTCATCGGCTGGATTTCGGACAGATACCACCGATCAAGAACTCCATTAGCGGTGTCCACATTGATTATGTTGACCGCGTCGGTGTTGATTTATCCATACATACCAGCTGACAGTTGGACGATGAACATTATTTATTTGCTCACAATAGGATTCTTAATTTACGGTCCGCATATTTTGATGTGTGGGATCATGCCTATTGATATTGGGACGAGGAAAACTGCATCTACAGTAACTGGATTTATCGATGGAGTTGGTTCTATCGGAGGGGCATTAAGTGGGATTGGTACAGGTTTGGTTGTAGATTATTATGGTTGGCATGGCGCTTTTTATTTCTGGGCGATTGCTGCGTTTATCGCTACTGTTTTAATGGCAACATTGTGGGTATATATTAAATCCCCTCTGAGTAGGTAATATCTGCTTCAAAGCGTCCTTTTATTTCTTCTCAATTCACATCTTAGGTTTCAAAGATGCCACGCCTTTTAAGGCGTTTGGATGAATTGGAACGATACTTTTTTTCTTTTTTTTTTATCAAACTTTTGTCTGCCGGTGTGCGCCGCAGATTAGATTAAGCCCATAAAAGGAAAAATGCTCTCTCTCTCTTGGATTGACACGATTGTTCCGATTCATCTCTGAGCTAAAGCTAAGGGCATTCTTGGAACCTGTTTAGTAATCTTATCCATCTTTGTCACCCTTGTCGAGCCCTACAAGAAGGCTCTTCTTGCGGTCGAGGAAGAAGGTTCCCTCAAAGCTCCCGGAAGGTGAGGTGCCTCTCCACAGGATGCTTCATGTCATTCACCTCTGCATAGGCGGAGGCGAAGAAGAGGAGGCGGTCCCCTTTCTGCGGTGGATTGAGGAGGATTTCCCTCCCCCTCGAGAAGGCGATGTGGTTCAGCTCTAGGGTGCCGAAATGGTGCACCCCGTACTTGCAGTCACAGGAGTCGTCTGCAGGGATCCATCCAAGGTTGGGGATGTAGAACTCCACCCAGCAGTGATACCCACAGATTTCGCAAGTTTCGGGTGAAGGGGCCTCGAGAGCGAAGCCCATGACAAGCCTCGAGGGGATTCCAAGGGAGCGGCATAGGGAGATGAATAACGCGTGGATGTCGTTGCAGTTCCCAACGGAGCAGGTGATGGCGTGCTCAGTTGAGCCAACCCAGGACTGCTTTTCGGCGTCGTACTGCATCTTCTCCCGAACGAAATCATATATAAGCTTCGCCTGGAGGAGAGGGTTCTTCTCACCCTTCACCACCTTCGTTGCAAGCTTCTTGGTATCCTCTTCGACTCGAACGTGCCTCTCGGAACGGAGGTAGAGGTGGAAGGGTTCTCTCTGTCCCTCCATTCGTCCCGCCTTCTGCGGGTCAAGATCCAGATTTGGCATCTGCTTCTGGACCCTATAGGTGACCGTGACGTCAATCACTTCCTTTGGTTTGGACTTCTCCAGGTGGAGGATTGCATTCCCATAGTCCGGGTCGTAGGAAACCGTCAGAGGGATAGGGGCTACTACTTGCGTGTCAAGAACCCGT
Source organism: Candidatus Hydrothermarchaeota archaeon (assembly GCA_964508205.1). Lineage (GTDB taxonomy): Archaea > Hydrothermarchaeota > Hydrothermarchaeia > Hydrothermarchaeales > JALUUU01 > CAYZUE01. The sequence continues at coordinate 1,832 of CAZDSM010000117.1, forward strand.
TGATACGCATCGTCCGTCAAAAACGGAATCCAGAGGTCTAGCTTCGTCGCCCCCTTCGAAAAATCTTTCACCCGTACCGCGTCCGTAATCTCGTAGCTCTTCAACTTCCCTTCACCTTTCATAGTGGCGGTCTCTACTCCCATTATTCCACTTCTCGCGTTTCTTCACCAGTATGCTATCTATCAGTAATCACATATTATTATATATATTTAATCTTGAAATTCAAAATATTATACTTGAATTTAAAATATATATTTAAAATTCTTTTTCATACTACCTTTGCACAGCAAACGCCGCGCGGAAGTCCTGTTCTATGCGCTTTCTTTTAAGCTCGTTGCCTATTACCACTATACGCGAGTCTTTAGCACTGCTTATCTCTCTACTCATCATATTCTTTGGAACATAATCGAGGTTGATGAAGCTCGAACGAGTTTTGAATATCCCTTTAGCTCTTACCACGCGACCGTATGCTCCAGAAGCGAATTCGCTGAAGATCTTCTTCAATTTTGCTTTGTCGAACTCGCCATCAAAGCGAATAGACACTGAATCGAAATCCAGGTCTAAATGATAATGGACAATCTCCCTGCTCCTACCCTCCTCTGGCAACTCTATGCTACAGTACTTCGTGGAGTACACAATGGCTGAAGGATTGAGCTCCTTTATCTTCTCTATCGTCTTCTCTACTACCTCATTTCCAACTAGGTCTATCTTGTTTATGAGTATTACATCAGAGTTGAGAATCT
>CAZDSM010000118.1:0-6301 GCA_964508205.1 Candidatus Hydrothermarchaeota archaeon
GGAGTAATCCTCGACATACCAACGCCTCCTAATCTGAATCACGATAAGGCAGAAGAGGACTTGTCCGAGACTATTAGGAGGGCAAAGGCGAGCTCAGAACTGCCTAGGAAGATGCTTCTCGCGGGAACTGTGCAGGGGGGACTTCACTTGGACCTCAGGGAAAAAGCTGCGATGGAAATGACTAGGCTCAGCTTCGATATCTACCCAATTGGAGGGGTGGTGCCTTTAATGGAGAACTACCGTTTCACGGATCTGGTGAAGGTAGTTATGGCGTGCAAAAAACACCTCCCTCTGAACAAGCCCATTCACCTCTTCGGCTGCGGGCACCCGATGATGTTCGCCCTAGCATGCGCCATGGGCTGCGATATCTTTGATTCTGCTGCTTACTCTCTCTACGCCAAAAACGACAGGTACATTACCCCCTCCGGTACCTGGCGATTGAGGGAGCTGAGGGAGCTTCCTTGCTCCTGTAAGGTGTGCTCCTCGTACACACCTAAAGAACTCCATAAAAGCGGAGGGGAAAAAGAAACTCTGCTGGCAACGCATAATCTCTATGCCAGCCTGAGGGAGATTAAGAGGGTGAAACAGAGTATTCATGAGGGCTCCTTACTGGAGCTCGTGGAACGTCGCTCCAGGGGACATCCCTACCTATTAGATGCCCTCCGCATTTTCTTTCGCGCCCCACTCCTGGATAAATTCAACCCATTAACTAAACGGTCCGCCTTCTTTTACTCGGGCTGCGAATCCCTGCTCAGACCGGAGGTAATCCGCCATCACTCAAGGCTCAAGAGGCTGAAAACCGAGGGCAGAACCATGGTATTGGTACCTGAGACGATGAAGCCCTTCTCAAAAGCATTAGGAATTAATGGCAGTAAAGAGCACCAGGTGACCGTGCTTTCCAAGGTCTTCGGAATTATACCCATCGATGTAGAGGACGTATATCCCCTCAATCAGCACGAGGCCCCCTTATCGCCTCATGGTTGTCAGAAGAGATTCATGGCTAGGATGGCGCGGGAGTACTCCAGTAATTTTAAAAGGACGCTACTCCATTCCTCCTTGAAGGGCCTGAGGGTGAAGGGGGATTATTTCGACGATATCTCCGAACTCGATCTCGTGGAGGATCTTCCCTCTAAGGCCATGGCCATGGCGGATTATCAATTTGGCGAGGGAGCAGGGGAGCTGATCTTCAAGAATATTAAAATAGAAAAGTCCCGTACCGGGAGGCTGAGGAGAGCTATCTGTGGAAGTGAGCTAATCGCTGTTTTCAGGGCCTCCGATGGGTTTATTATTCCGACCATCCGTGGAGCTGAGAGACTGCTCAAGATGCCCTTCCCTGATAACAGGGTAATCATAGCCAATGACGTTGTGGAGTTCGTTGAAGAGGGAAGGAGCGCCTTCGCAAAATTCGTTAAGGCCTGCGACCCGATGATAAGGCCTTACCAGGAGGTCATATTGGTGGATAAAAATGACGGTCTCCTCGGGACAGGGAGAGCCCTCCTCAGTGGCCCGGAAATGCTAGCCTTCGACAGGGGGGTCGCGGTTAAGACGCGGCACCATATTTGAATTTCTTATAAGCAAAGTAGATTATAATACCTGCTATCACAATCGCGAGTATACCTGGGACCTTATACGCTATTATAGTCTTACCCAGGTAGGCCAGGATAAAACTTCGAGGTATCATCCCTAAAAAAGTGTATAGGAGGAAGGATGGTAAGTCCATACGCAGTATCCCAGCAGAAATCGAGAACACCTTAAAGGGCACGAAGGGAATGAGCCTGCTTACGAAGACAGTGATATTTCCATACTTTTTAACCCAGCTCTCTGCCGTAAGCAGTTTGGCCTCGGTAATAAGGAGATATTTCCCATAACGCTCCATGAAGGGTCTCCCCCCAAATCTGCCTATAGCATATCCTATTATCGATCCGAGAGTGGATCCTATGGAGCCGAATACAACTATATTTGCAATGGGTATTCCAAGGGCTCCAGCGCTCACAAGCACCAACTCCGAGGGTATGGGTAGGACGCTGGACTCCAGGAACATACCCAAAAGGATGCCCATGTCACCGTACTCTTGTATCAGGGTCTGAACGTAAGCATCGAACTCCTTGAACATAGAGGGTAAATAAATATAATCCAAGGGGTTAAATTAGTTTCGATGAGTATCTATAAAGCACTGCTACTCTTAGGCCTGCTACTCTTTCTCGGTCCAGGTCAAGGGCAAGCTCAAGGCACTCCCTGGAGCAGGGAAATCCCTATGGGAGTAATGGACATCGACACCGACGATGCCGGAAAGTACTTTGTAGTGGCATCTAAGAGTAAAGTGCTTTATCTTTATAACGAAACTTGGGGGTTGCTCTGGGAAAGAGAGGTTGAAATGCCGCTCCAGAGTATCGCCCTTGCCCCCGGGGGTGAGTTCGTAGTTGCTGGGGACGAGTATAACCTTTACAAGTTCAATAAGAGCGGAAACCTGACGTGGAAGTACAGCATAGGAGACAACGTGATGGACATCGCTATCTCGTCAGAGGGGTATGTGGTCGCAGGTTCATCTGATGAACACGTGTACTTCCTCATGGACAACGGCTCTGTGCTCTGGAGCTACAAAGGAGACAGCGCGATACTGGCAGTCGACATCTCCCCCGGGGGGAATAGGGTCGTAGCGGGCTCGGGCTCGGCAAGTGGAGCTGTCTACGTTTTAGACGGATCAGGCTCTCTACTACAGCAGCATAATACAGGGCGATATGTTAAGTCGTTGTCCTTCCTCGGGGATAATGTCGTTGCCGGCTCGAGGATTGTGCGCATGCTCGACCAGGGGGGCGCGCGGTGGTTTTATGTTCCCCAGGGGGAGGTTAATCGAGTAGCTTTTTCAAGGAAGAGTGAGAGGGTAATCCTTAGCGATGAGAAGGGAATACTATATGTCTTAAATTCTGTGGGAAACTTGGTGAAGAAGTACGAACCAGGTCGAGGAGGCCTGATTATTGCAGCCACTATCGATGGTTACAGGATAGCTGCAGCCACTTCTACAGAAGCTTTTCTATTCGTGACGGAGGAAGCTGGCCAGTATTACATCAACTTCACCTCTCCGCTCCCAAATGCGAAGGTTTCCGGCATGATCAGCATAAACGCCACCTTAGACTACCCCTATCAGACCCTCTTGGTCAGAATAGATGGTAACTACGCGTGCGGCTCCTTGCCCTGCAACTGGGATACAAGTGCCGCCAAAGAAGGGCTGCACAACATCACTCTGGTCTTATTCAAGGATGAAAAAGATTCCATCGAAGCTACAATAGATGTTATCGTAGAAAGGAGGATCATTTCCCTACCTACCAATAAAACAGAAGAAATCGGCGAAACCCTGAGCAACCTATCAGAAACGTTGAAAAATCAGTCAAACTACACTCAAGTCATCAAGAAAACAAAAAGGATTAAAGATAGGCTCAACTTGGATGACATTAAGAGACTTGTCATCATCGGTATTGTAATTTTGATTCCCCTCTGGGTTATCATTAAAATAATAAGATTGCTTAGAGGAACATCGAGATATCGCTGGCGGGGCAGGTGACGTCAAAATATTTATTTTTCAACGTAGACGCTTGCTAAGCAAGTGTCAAGTAAAAAAGGGCCCATGGTCTAGTGGTTATGACGTAATTATAAACCTTACTTAACCCTGGTCCCGTAAGTAAAAACACAAAAAATAAATCAATCAAATCATTGTTTAAGATAGCCCTGAAAATGTAAGTATAAGAATTATTAAGAACAGTCCTGTAAAACTACAAAAACAAAGCGCACCCGTAGTCTAGCGGTTAGGACTCAAGCTTCCCAAGCTTGCTGCGCGGGTTCAAATCCCGCCGGGTGCATCCCATGGGGCGTGCGGTCTAGCTGGTTATGACATCTCCTTCACACGGCGAGGATCGAAAGTTCAAATCTCCCAGCGCCTACTTTTTAGAGGTTATACTTTAACCCCTCTGCACTAGGTAAAAACACCTGGAAGTGGTGTCGTAAACACGCCTTTCAACGGAATGAAAATACTTCCTCTGACGATGCCGACGAATTTACCTTGTCCTTTTTTTTCCGCGGAACCCACACGACGATGAAGAGAATTCCCAGCTTGTTTTCCCTTGAAGCACGCCTCTTAGCTATAACATCCTCCTGTAATTACAATCGAGCTCAATTGATAATACCTGGCATCCCTACGCAGAGCCGCTGGATACTGATTTCTAATGTTTAGTCCTGAAAACGGCATATTATGGGAAAATGTAATTAATTTCCAATTAGATAATTGTATTTTGCATCAATTATTCTTATTTTTTTGATTTCCCCTATTTTTCCACTTTTTATAACAACTTGTTTGTAAAAATCTGTTCTTCCGAGTAATGAGTCTTTTTTTCCTTTTTTAGTAATCAATACGTTAAATTCTTTTCCTATAAACGTTTTATTTATTTTGGAGACGATGTTTTTATGCAGAGAAGCAAATTTTCTGGATCTTTCCTTCTTATACCTCTCTGGCATGTCCTTCAGCCCAAATGCCCCAGTACCTGGCCTAGGGGAGAATCGGGTGATGTTTAAAATATCCGGTTTAATGGCGCGGATCAGGTCATAGGTTTTTTTAAAGGACTCCTCGTCCTCGGTTGGATAGCCCACGATGTCATCGGTCGCCACGGTAAGCTGACGAAAATTTCTCCTTACGGCTTTCACTATCCCTATAAAGTCCCTTACAGTATAACCTCGGTTCATATGCTTTAAAACCTCATCATCGCCGCTCTGAAGGGGGATATGAAAGAACTTATAGACCTTTTCGTCACGGCAGGCTTCTATTAGCTCATCCAGCATCTCAGTGGCATAGCGGGGGTTCATCATGCCTATCCTAATCCTGAAAAACCCCTCTATCTTACATATCCTCGTCAATAGCTCAGGTAGAGACCAGCCTTTATCCCTGCCGTAAACCGCTGTGTCTTGGGCAGTAAGCCGGAGCTCCCTGTAGCCCTTAGCCACACACTCCTCGGCTTCTTTAACTATCCCCTCAAGTTTAAAGCTTCTCAGTCTTCCCCTCGCAAACCGGGTAGCGCAGTAACTGCACCCGCCCAAACAGCCCTCGGCTATCGGAATTATCGCTATGCTGCTGCTCCCTCTCGCCTTGGGGATGCCGGCTTTCTCAAAGCCATTATTTCCCCCATACGTGAGAAATCGCTTATTCTTTGATAGCTCTTGAAGGACTTCACCGATATAGCCTATGTCTTTGGCGGGCAAGATGGCGTCCGCTCCAGACGCTACTACCCCCTCCATATTGATTTTCGGTATGCATCCAGCGACTAGGACTTTTTTACCTGAATCCTTGAGGATTGAAACTCTCTTGAGAATCTTCCTCTCAGTATATCCAATGACGCCACAGGAGTTAAGGACTGCCACGTCGCACTCCCCTGGATCCTCCACCAACTCGTGCTCCCTCGGGACCCGGGCTCTCATTATCTCACTGTCACCCTGGTTCATGGTGCAGCCGTAGGTCTCGAAGTAGACCTTCATGGCAATAAAATTAAAAGCACGATTTAAGTATATTTCTAAACTATGCTCACGATACCTCTGAACACCCTGCCATTAATTAAAAAGGGTGATAACCTCGGGAAAATGATAATCAGGGCCCTGATGTTGAAGGATATGTCCCTTGAAGATGGCGACATAATCGCAGTGACTGAGAAAATCGTTGCAAATGCAGAGAATAGATTGGTGCCCTTGAAATCCGTATCACCATCGGAAAAAGCCCTCGAACTCGCAGGTATAACCGGGAAGGATCCGCGTATAGTGGAGCTTATCTTAAGGGAATCAGACGAGATACTCCGGGTCGGTGATAACTTCATTATTGTAGTCACCAAGCACGGCTTTGTATGCGCTAACGCCGGTATAGATCAGAGTAACATAGAGCCGGGGAAGGTCAAGCTTCTGCCCATTAACCCGGATAAGAGCGCTGCAAAAATCAGATCAGTTCTCGAAAAAAAATATGGGGTAAGGCTGGGAGTTATTGTGGTGGATTCCCTCGGAAGGCCCTTTAGGCGGGGCTCCGTGGGCGTCGCCCTCGGGTGCTCTGGCGTAAGGGCGTTATTGGACATGCGGGGAGAAAAGGACCTCTATGGAAAAGAACTGATGGTGACGAGGGTAGCCATCGCGGATTGCTTGGCTTCATCTGTCAATATATTAATGGGTGAGGCAGATGAGAAAGTCCCTGTGGTCATTATTAAAGGACTGAACTATCTGGGTAATGGCAGGGCTTCTGACCTTTTACGAACTAAGACAGAAGACATATTCCGGTGAC
>CAZDSM010000119.1:0-7532 GCA_964508205.1 Candidatus Hydrothermarchaeota archaeon
CTGCCCATTTTTTTCCTTTTTTAGTAGGAATGTTTGATTTATTTAGATATGAGACAATTTTTGATATTGTATAATCTTGTGTATACAGGGCATAACTTTTTTTAACTACATCTGCTTCGTCTTTATTTATTTTCAGCTTACTATTTTTATAATCGTAGCCAAATGGGTGTCCAAATCCTAAATATACTCCTCTATTCGGATCCAGACTTTCAATTGGCGTCTGTGCCTTCTGCTCCATGCCATAGTACACGCGTTCCCCTATCTGCTCGCTCTCCAGCTGCGCGATGCGCTGAATTATGTCAACAACGAAGCGTCCCATAGCTGTGCTTGTGTCAAGGCTTTCTGTCATGCTCACAAATTCCTTGTCATGGTTCCTGAGGGAGTCCATCATCTCCATGAAGTTGCGCGAATTGCGGTGGATTCGATCCATCTTCATTACTAGGAGGATGTCCCATCCATCGAGTTCCTCCATCATCCTCCGGTATGCCGGGCGCTTAATGCTCCTCCCAGAGTAGCCATCATCAACGTATTTCTCGACGATTATCCAGTCCCGAGCTTCACAGTAGCTTTGAAGCCTCTCGAGTTGCACATCCAGGGAGAATCCTTCTTTCGCCTGGTCCTCGGTAGAAACTCTTGTGTAAAGGGCAACGCGTTGTGCATCCTCCTTTTTCATTTCTCCTCCCTAGCCCTATCTAAGCGGCTCTTAATTTCATCAAGGAGCTGCAAAACCTTTCTCTTCATCTTCTTACCTGCTTTATCTTTAGGCCTAAGCCTTGAGATTAATGAACGATACCGCCCTGTTAGCCTGGCGTATTTTCCCAGGTTTTTTCGTCTTGACCGGGAATCCAACTCCTTTATAAGTGCTGATAAAGAGTCCGAGTACCGTTGAAGCTTTTTAGTTGTAGGAGTGAGGGCTAAAGTAGTGGTTTTTTTATCACGTTTTTTCTTCACAGAGGGCCGTCGCGTGGAGGTTAAAATCGACTCAAAGTTCATTAATACGTCAGCCAATTTTGAACCCCTAGGTGTGAGTTTCACATATTTTATCCTTCCATCTTTTTTGGCCTTAACTATCCCATCACCCTCCATGCTCCTGAGGAGGTTGAAAGTGTGGGCATAGGTGCTTTTCACCTCGGCGGCGACCTCTGATACGTATTTATCTCCACCTTGGGCAAGAGCGAGTAAGATTAGTTTGCTTTTTTTCTGAAAAAATATATCATGCATAATATATGATATATGATATAATACAGTATAAAGGTTTCCGTCTTACGAAAATATTTGCTCTTTGTCTTATAACTTGGGAATGTTTGCAAGAGCCTTCTTTACCAGGTCAGCCGGATACTCGTAATCCTCTAGTTTACCGCTGTAGTAAGCATCGTATGCCGCCATGTCAAAATGCCCATGGCCACTGAGATTGAAGAGGATGGTTTTTTCCTCTCCAGTCTTCTTGCATTTTTTGGCTTCATCAATTACGAGCTTGATAGGGTGTGCTGTCTCAGGGGCGACGACTATTCCCTCTGTCCGTCCGAAGAGGGACGCAGCTTTAAAGACCTCGTTTTGGTGGTAGGCTTTGGCTCCTATTATGCCTTTGTCATATAGCATGCACACCAAGGGGGCATCGCCGTGATAACGAAGACCGCCGGCGTGGATCCCTGGAGGTACGAAGTCATGGCCGAGGGTATACATTTTTAACAGTGGGGTCAGCATAGCCGTATCACCGAAATCATAGGCGTAGATGCCCTTGGTCAGGGTCGGACAAGCCTGGGGTTCGACAGCTATCACTTCGAGGTCTTTCTTATTCCCCTTCAACTTGTCGTGGATAAAGGGAAAGCTAATGCCAGCGAAATTGCTACCACCGCCGCAGCTGCTGGTTACCATATCAGGGTACTCGTCAACTTTGGCGAGCTGCTCCTTGGCTTCAAGGCCGACTACGGTCTGGTGCATAAGAACGTGGTTCAATACAGATCCCAGAGCATACTTGGCATTATCATGGGTAGCAGCGTCTTCAACGGCCTCGGAGATAGCTATGCCCAAGCTACCAGTGGTATCAGGGGTTCCCTCGAGGATTTTTTTACCGGCCTGAGTTTTGGTTGAGGGACTCGGAGTAACCTCAGCTCCCCAGTGGTGCATGAGATCCCGGCGGTACGGCTTTTGCTCATAGCTTATTTTAACCATGTAAACAGTGCATGCGAGGTCGAATAAGCTGGTGGCGAAACCCAAAGCAGAGCCCCACTGTCCAGCGCCGGTTTCAGTACAGAGCCTTTCAACGCCCTCCTTCATGTTATAATATGCTTGGGCTACCGCAGTGTTGGGCTTGTGACTGCCTGGTGGAGAGACTCCCTCGTATTTATAGTAAATTTTAGCGGGGGTGTTAATGGCCTTCTCAAGCCTTTTGGCCCTGTACAAAGGTGATGGTCGCCAGAGAGTGTAAACATCCCTTATCTCTTCCGGTATCTTAATCCACCTATCCTGACTCACCTCCTGTTTGATGAGCTCCATGGGAAACAAGGGCGCTAAATCTTGCGGGCCAATTGGTTCCTTGGTTCCTGGGTGAATTGCGGGGGGTAATGGTTCAGGTAAGTCGGCTGAGATATTATACCATTTCTTAGGGATTTCATTCTCATCTAAAACGATCTTGACATCAGCCATGGCGAAACCTCCTACACTATTGCTTTTCGTGAGGAGTAAATATAAATTTATCCCTTTAAACCCCTTTAACGTTCCTCAGAGTTGTCATTCTATAGCCGGTGATTACCTTGATTTTCCCCTTGAGCTTAGCATCTAGTTCCGTATCTCCTGTGTCGACGAGCAGCATAGGGGTTTGACTCAGCTTATGAGGCGTTGAGAGGACCATAATATTCTCAAATCCGACTTTTCTAATAACCTCAGAGCTTATCTGCTGGTTTCCACGGCCGAAGATGAACCCCTGGGAACCGATGGGGCTTACCATGATCGTGGCCTTGGGATTAGTTTCCAGAAGCTCCAGTAACCGTTCCTCATTGGCGTCCTTGGCAAGCTGCCGCCCATTTTTTAGCACATCAATGCCCAAGAGGGTTTTCTCGACGCCCATTAAATCACATATTTTTTTTATCGTAGTACCTGGACCGAGGACGTACGCGGTTTCTTTGTCCATGAATTCCAGAGTGAATCTCGCTATTTCCTCCTTGGATTCCTCCTCACGAAGACCGTGGAAAATATTTTTTCTCCCCTGGATTTTAAAGGGAACTCTTAGGGTGAGGGCGTAGCCAAAAAATCGTATATCGAAGACGTCTCTTCGGTACGCTTTCTCGTCGATATCAAGGATTTCCCCCTCAGCGAACTCAACGTTTTCCATAAAAAAACTGGATAAGAGGTCCCCTGCAGTCTTCGGGGTAACTGCAAATACCGAGGAGTTCATCTTCACCCCCGCGGGGATACCCAAAATTGGAATCTTCTTTCCAATCACCATTACAATGTCTCTTGCGGTGCCGTCGCCCCCGCTGAATAATATCATGTCAACTCCTTTGCTCAAGAACGCCCTGCAGGCCTTTCTCGTGTCCCCAGCGGTTGTTCTCTCATTTGCCTCGTAGACGACTTCGTAGTTAAATTCCAGCTCCCTCAGGAGGTTTTCACCCATGGTGCCTGAGCACGTGTAGAATCTAGTATTATCCCTGGGCACACTGTCTAGGGCGTTCCTTGCCCGCTCAGTGGAAGCAGGTTTGGCGCCTAATTTGAGAGCTTTTTTATAAGCATCGCCGTCTGTGCCCTTTAATCCCACCACACCTCCAAGGCCAGCAATGGGGTTGATGAGAAAACCAATCATATGAGAATTAATATAAAGGTGATTAGATAAAAAATAAATGGGGGTTTTAAATGAGGAAGGCCAAGGATGTAATGATAAAGAACGTTAAAACTATTTCTCCCTCAGCGACCATGGCTGAGGCTGCGAAGGCTATGAAGAAAAACAGGATTGGAAGCCTCGTCATAGTCAAGGGGAATAGACCCGTTGGCATTATTACCGAGAGAGATTTAGCATATAAAATAATTGCAGAAGAGCAGAGCCTGGACATGAAGGTACGGGAGGTTATGACCAAGGATTTAAAAACCGTGCAGCCAGAGAAGAGCATTAAGGACGCTGCCAGACTGATGGCAGCCCACGTGATAAGGCGCCTACCCGTTGTTGAAGGAGGCAAGCTGGTGGGTATTATTACCATCGAAGACATAATGCGGATAGAGAAAGTCGGCGAGGATACCTCCATCTACTCCTACACTTAAAAATCAAGCATGAGTTCTTCGCCAATGCTCAGCTTCTTGATTTTATGGGTCCCAGCTAAATCATCGGCGATTATCTTAAATTTCGTTGGCAGAACAGCAGCTTTAACCTCGTCTTTGAGGCTTAAGTTGCGGTCCTTTTTGGCTTTCCATATCTGCTTGTTCAGCTCCTCAATATCCTTAGTGGCGAGGGGGCTCTCGTATTCCTCCGGCTTCGGAAACTCCAGAAAGTGGATGTCTTCACCACGTAGCTCCATATATATCTTATATGTAATCATTGGCAGAACAGGGGCGAGAAGTTTTAGGATCACATCCAAGCAGTAGTTAAGGGTGTAAACTGCTCCCCGGTGTTTCTCCTCGCTGAAGGAATTATCGCTGTTGTAGGCGCGGTTCTTGATGAGCTCTACGTAGTGAGAGGCGAAGGTTTCCCAGAGGAAGTGCTTGATCATTATCGCCGGCTCATGGACGTTGTAGATCTCGTATTTATCCCTTGCGAGCTTAACAAGGTCGTTAGCCTCATGCAAAATCCACTGGTCCAAGGGAGTAAGCTCGTATTCTCCGCAATCATGGGGGAACATGGACACAAACCTGGCTATATTCCACAGCTTGGTAATGGTTTTTCCGGCACCATCGATTCGTTCAAAAGAACACCTAAAATCCGTTTTATCAAGGTTTCCCTCTATCGCAGCCCACAGTCGGAAGGGCTCGGCTCCAAACTTGTCAAGGATGTCCTTGGGGTCGATAACATTGCCCTTAGACTTGGACATCTTCCGCCCCTCCTCATCGACGATATGATAGTTAATCCAGACATCCCTGAAGATGCCCTTCCCGGTGAGAAGATAGTCCTTCAATAGGGTGTAATAGAGCCACGTCCTAACGATTTCCTTTCCCTGAGGCCGCAAAGTACAGGGGGAGTTTTTATTGAAGAACTCATCGTCCCTGGAGTACTTCAGGATACATAGAGGGGAAATCGAGCTGTCGAACCAGGTGTCAAAGACGCGCTCCTCGCCGACGAATTCTTTTCCCATGCACTTTGGGCAGGCCTCCATGGGTGGTCCTTCTTTCCAGGGACGGTAGTACTTGCCCTTGGGGGGGAGGATTTTCTCACCACAGGCTTTGCAGTACCACAGGGGTATCTCAGTAGCGTAATAGCGGCGCCTTGAGATAGGCCAGTCAATGCTTATGGAGTTTATCCAGCTCAGAAGTATCTGCTTAGAAGAGGAAGCATAGAAGTTTATCTCATGGGCGATTTTTTTGATATCATCCTTGAATTTCACCTGCTTAACGTAATACTCCTGCATGGATATGAACTCTATCGCGTCTTTACTGCGCTCGCATATCGGGGTGCGGTGCATCACCTTCTTCTGGGACACCAAGAGTCCGCGCTCTCGTAGTTCCTCTATCATCCTCTCCCGTGCTTCCGCTACGGCTAAACCATCGAGAAAACCCGCTTTAGCAGTCATCCGGCCCTCCTTGTTTATGGCGATAACAGGTTTCAAACTCATCTCTCTGAAAAAGCGGATATCGCTCGTGTCACCGGCCGAGCACATCATCACCAAGCCCGTGCCCTTCTCCATCTCCGCCATGGGATGTGAAGCAATAGGAATTTTCTTGCTGTAAATCGGTGATAATGCAGTCATGCCTTCGAGGTGCTGGTAGCGCTCATCCGCGGGGTTGAATATAATCATACCGCAGGTACACACCAGCTCAGGCCGGGTGGTACCGATTATTATCTCCTCCCCTGTTTCCTTGACCTTGAACACGATGTCATTAAACGTGGTTGACAGCTCCACGTACTCTATTTCAGCATCTGCTATGGTGGTGCCACACCCAGGGCAGTAGTTGTTGATCCGCGCGGCCTCGTATATGAGCCCCTTTTGCCACATGTCGATGAAGGTCTCCTGGGTGAGGGCCCTGTAGTCAGGGGAGTCGGTCTGATATACATCTCCTAAGCCATTTCCCAGCTTCCAGGAGTTGAAGCCTATACCTAGGTGCAGGAAGGACTCCGTCGATGCGAGGCTGCTCTCTTCCAGGACGGTGTTGCACTTCTCTATGAAATCCTCCCGGGGTACATCTTTCAGCTTAATGTTAAACTTCCTTTCAACAGCCATTTCGATGGGCAGGCCGTTTCTCTCGAGACCCAGGGGGAATAGCACGTTGTAGCCCATCATTCGCCTATAGCGGGCGAACATGTCCATTAACACGTAAGTTGTAGCTTGGCCTATGTGCACAGGTGTGTTCACATAGGGCGGTGGAGTGTCGATGGAGTAGACTGGCTTATCCGCGTCTTCATTGAATCTGTAGACCTCTTTTTCCTTCCAGGAAATGTAAATCTCCTTTTCCAGGTTCTTGCTCCAGCGTTTTTCCCCCAATTTAGGTTTGGCCATATGCACTCCTTAAATTTCAATATTACTCTTATCTATCCTCATTCTAAGGCCGTCCATCGCCGGAATGGTCCTGACGCCTGCTTCCTTCATCATCCTCATCGCTTCACTCTCTTCCAAGCCTAGCATCTTCATACCGAAGTGATGCATTATTGCAAGCTCTGGTTTAATTTTTTGTGCTATCCTTATAGCATCATTCACGCACAGGTGCCATGGAATCCTATCGCTCTTTGGTCTGATTATGTTGAATATTATAATCCGGGAGTCAGCGTACTCCTCCTCGATACCCTCGAAGTACTCGGTGTCCGATGTGTATGTTAATACTCCCTCATCAAAGTAAAACTTCAGTCCCACACAGCTTGGATCTGAGTGCTTGGTTTTCAAGGTCTCGACCTTCAGGTTCCCTACCTTAAAAGTCTTCCCAGGTTCAAGGAGAGCAATGCCGTTGAGCTTGGTTTTATGGTAATCAGATATCGCGGGTCCTAGCGCCTTTATCCCATCCAGGACGCTCTTGCTGCCCCCTAGAAAACCCTTGTGCTTCGTCATTCCCTTGGACATGGCTTCGATCAACACCTCGGCGTCATTGTAATGATCTGGATGGCAGTGAGTAACCAATACAGCATCCGTTTTCAAGGGGGAGATCCTGTTTTCCCGCAGACCAACTAAGGCCCCTGGACCGGGGTCGATATGGATGTTAGCAGAGCCATGAATTCTGAAACCACCAGTTTTAAGCCTCTGGGTAATAGTGACCCATCTGCCGCCACCGCTGCCCAAAAAAATCAGCTTCATAGTATCAAATCCATAAATTCGATTAAATAAATAACTTTGTCTTCGGAGTCCTGCGCTTCGAAGGTTGAAGTAGCGTAGCACATCTAGGCGGTCGCTGGGAAATGGACCCGC
>CAZDSM010000120.1:0-3296 GCA_964508205.1 Candidatus Hydrothermarchaeota archaeon
ATTACTGATATAAAGTTCGACACGAATTTTGGAGAGGCCCTCATTGAGTCGGCAAAGCCAGGTTTAGTCATTGGAAAGAACGGGCGTACCTTGAGCGATATTAAGCTCGCCGTAGGTTGGATGCCGAGGGTGAGGCGCACCCCGCCCATTACCTCCAAGATAGTTAAGAGCGTAAGGCATACCCTGCTGAAAAGTAGCGAGGAGCGCAAAGATATCCTTCGAAAGGTTGGTAGGCGGATTCACCGCCCCCCTGTCGGTAGGGGAGGCTATTGGGTGAGGGTGAGTGCCCTTGGAGGGTTCCGCGAGGTGGGGAGGTCATGTATGTACCTGCAGACCCTTGAGAGCAAGGTGCTGATAGACTGCGGCGTAAATGTTGCAGCCGGGGAAAAGGAAAATGCCTTCCCTTCTCTAAACGTCCCTGAGTTCAGCATTCAAGACCTGGATGCTGTCGTCGTTACCCATGCTCATCTGGACCACTCTGGATTCGTCCCTTATCTGTATTACATGGGCTATGAGGGACCTGTATACTGCACCCATCCCACGAGGGACCTGATGTTCCTCCTCCAGTGGGACTACCTAGACGTAGCTGAGCGGGAGGGCAAAGACTTGCCATATCCGAGGAAGTTTATTAAAAAATTAGTCAAACACGTCATCCCTCTGGACTACGGAGAGGTAACTGATATATCCCCTGATATCAGGCTCACCCTCCACAACGCGGGACATATCTTAGGCTCGTCCATCGCTCATTTTCACCTGGGCGAGGGCATTTATAACCTGGCCTACACAGGAGATCTCAAATTTGAGAAGTCCAGGCTCTTCGAACCAGCGAACGTGAAGTTTCCCAGGTTGGAGACTCTCATAACCGAGGGGACCTACGGTGGGGGCGGAGATATTCAGCCCAGCAGGCGCGAAGCTGAGGGGAGCATGGTTAGGATAATCAACGACACGATAAGCCGGGGCGGGAAAGTCCTTGTACCTGTATTCGCGGTCGGCAGAGCCCAGGAGCTCATGGTGGCCCTCGAGGAATACATGAACAAAGGAGTACTAAACCAGGCCCAGGTATATCTGGACGGCATGATATGGGAGGCCACGGGCATCCACACGACTTATCCAGAGTATCTGAACAAGGACTTGAGGGATCAGATATTTCACAAGGGTAGGAACCCTTTCTTATCGAACGTATTTGAGAGGGTAACTGGCACTGCCATGAGGGCCGACGTAATCAACGGCGAGCCTAGTGTAATCCTCGCTACCTCCGGCATGTTAGCAGGGGGTCCAGCCATGGAGTATCTGAAGGCTCTGGCCGATGACCCTCGAAACAGCATCATCTTCGTTGGTTACCAGTCGGAAGGTTCCCTCGGCAGGAGGATTCAAAAAGGCTGGAAGGAGATACCTATGAACAATAATGGTAAGACCAAGGTCATTCCGATAAACATGGGGGTGCACACCGTCGAGGGATTCTCAGGCCACAGCGACAGAAATCAACTCATCAATTATATCAGGCGCTTGAACCCTAAGCCAGAGAAGATAATAATAGCCCATGGAGAAGAATCCAAGTGCGCCGAGCTCGCCTCGGTGCTCTACAGGGTGTTCAGGTCTGAGACTAGGGCTCCTCAAAACCTCGAGGCCTTCAGGGTAAAATAAGGGGCATTCATATGGGTACGACATACGCTGACGCGGGCGTACACATGGAAGCTGAAGGGGATGCAATTGACGCCATCGTCTCTGAGGTCAAGAAGATCCTCCTTTTTAGGAAAGGTAAGGTAGGAGAGAGCCTGACAGGCATCGGGCATTTCGCTGGATTAATCAGGATAAGCAGGTCCAGGGCTATAGCCCTGAGTACTGATGGCGTTGGAAGCAAGATAATCATCGCGGAGCTCCTGGGTAAATACGACACCATCGGCATAGATCTCGTTGCCATGAACGCCAACGATATCATCTGCGTCGGAGCCGAACCCCTCACCCTGGTCGATTATTTAGCCATGGAGAAGCCAGATCCAAAGATAACGAAGGAGATCGCCAAAGGCTTAGTCAAGGGGGCTGAAACAGCGAGGACCTCAATCTCAGGGGGGGAATTAGCAACCCTGCCGGAGGTGATCAAGGGCCTCGACCTAGCTGGCTTTATGATAGGCGTCGTGAATATCGATAGGATAGTGACAGGGGAGCGGATTGCTCCGGGAGATGTCCTAGTGGCCCTGGAGAGTTCGGGCATTCACAGCAACGGCTTGACCCTGGCGAGGAAGGTGTTGTTGGAGAGGTATCATGTCCATACTAACCTTGATGGAATAGTAATTGGAGAGGAGCTTCTCCGGCCGACAAAAATATACGTGCGAGAGGTCATGGAGGTGTTGAAGAGGGCTGATGTTAAGGGGCTTGCCAACATCACCGGGGGCGGTCTGGGAAATCTGACTAGGATCACGAAACATGGTTTTATAATTGATCAACTCCCAGAGCCCCAGCCCATATTCAAGCTGATCCAGCGGGAAGGCCAGGTATCGGAGTTCGAGATGTACCGGACCTTTAACATGGGCGTCGGTTTTTGCATCATAGTAAGCAGAAAAGACCTGGGAGATGTTATTTCCGCATGCGAGAAATACGGGACAAAGGCCTGGGAGCTCGGGAAGGTCGTCCTAGGAGAGGGAGTCAGAATTAAGGGAAAGAACTTTGTAATGAAATATTGAGGTGAGATGTGCGGACCAGGACTGGGAAAGCAGGTGAGATTAGGGTCGGTAAATTTGTGATGCTGGAGGGTAAACCCTGGGAAGTCCTAGGAGTAAGAAGAGAGGCATCCATCATCGGGAAGGAGAAGGTAATCGCCGAGGCTGTGGGATTCATTTCCGACGAGAAAAGGACAATTGGGGCCTATGTCGATGAGGACCTGGAGTTCCTAATCATCGAGATAAAGCCCGCGCAAATTCTGTCCATCGGCCCAGAAGAGGTAACTCTCTTGGACCTTCGGAATCGTTCGGTCTTCAAGGTGGACCTGCCCAAGGAGGGGGAAGTGAAGGAGAAGCTGATGACCAACGCTGAGATAGATTACGTGGACATTGGGGGTAAGAAGAGGATATTGAACGTGGGGCTATACGATGCCAACAGCTACACGTAGGAAGGCTGTCCAATGGACCTAAGGCCCCTACTGCTCAAAGCTCTAAAGGACTATAAGAACAATCTGAAATTCGTTATACCGCGCCTCCTTGAGACCCTCCTCGAAATCGGAATTTTTTTCACATTGATTATAATCATAGCACTCGTTATGGGCCTGGCTATGAGGGGTTTTTCCTATGAGAATCTCTTGG
>CAZDSM010000121.1:0-4370 GCA_964508205.1 Candidatus Hydrothermarchaeota archaeon
CCATAATACCCATTGGGAAGGCGAACAAAGTAGTCGTGATATCGCCCTCATCTACAGCCGTTGATTTGAGCTCTGCAGACGACGGCGGTTACTTCTTCAGGACCGCTCCCCGTGACGATATTCAGGCCCAAGCACTGTGCAAGGTATCCACGGAAATGGGCTTTAAAAAGATATCCCACATCTACATAAATAACGACTATGGAGTTGGGATGAACAAGTTCATCGCCAATATCCTACCCACGGTGGGCGGCGAACTTGTCGCGGAGGTTGCGTACAACACCAAGCAATCGTCTTACAAGTCTGAGTTAGGATTAGCGAGCGCCAAAAATCCGGAAGTCATTATTTTAACGGGCTACCCGGAATATGGAGGGCTGATATTAAAACAGGCAAAGGAGTTGGGGATAGAATCTCAATGGGTCCTCGCAGAGGGAATGAAGGATCCGAAGCTTGTCGAGGATTTAGGGGCAGGTCTCCTTGAAGGCGTGGTGGGCACAGCCCCATTGACCCTTACAACCCCAGAGGCATTGGCCTTCAAGGAAGCCTTCAAAGCGGAGTTTAATGCCGATCCAGGAGTCTACTCCGACACAGCCTACGATGCTGCAAGGCTTACAGCTCTGGCCATCGAAAAGGCTGGTAAGGCCGAAGGGCCTGCGATAATGGATGTCCTCAGGGAGGTGAGTCTCGGCTATACTGGTGCTTCTGGTTCAGTGGACTTCGACGAAAACGGCGACGTAGCGGGTGACTTTGAGAAATGGGCGTTTAAGGGAGGTAAAATCGAAAGCCTCGGGAAGATAGAGCTTTAAGGAGCTCTTCCTCCCAGATACAATCTTTCGACATCCCTATTCTTCAAGATCTCAGACCCCCTGCCGTCGAAGCGGTTTGTCCCCATATCCAGGACATAGCCCCTGTCTGAAATTTCCAAAGCTCGCCTTGCATTTTGCTCGACTATTGCGAGGGCCGTGCCATTCTCGCGTATCTCTTTTATCTTCATGAATATAGAGGACACTAGATTTGGAGCGAGGCCGGCGGAGGGTTCATCCAGCAGGAGCACCTTAGGGTGAAGCATTAAGGCTTTACCGATAGCCAACATCTGCCTCTCGCCACCGCTCAAAATTCCAGCCCTTTGCCCTTTTTTCTCCTTTAGAGTGGGGAAAAGCTCGTATACGCCCTTCAACGCATCTCTGACCAAGCTTTTATCTTCCTCGATGAATGCCCCCATCTCGAGATTCTCCAGGACAGTTAAAGTTGAAAAGACGTTGTTGGCCTGGGGTACATAGCCTATCCCGAGGCGCACTATCCTCTCGGGGCTGTAGCCGAGGATGCTCTCCCCCATGAAGAGCACGTCTCCCTCCTTGGGGGTAATGAGGCCGAAGATAGTTTTCATTAAAGTGCTCTTCCCAGCGCCGTTTGGTCCTATTATCGCTATGATTTCCCCTCGACTAAGATGCATGGATACGCCCTTTAAGATTTCCAAGTCATTGTATCCTGAATGAATATCATTGACGGCCAATAGCTTCATATTTACACCCCCAGATAGGCGTCCAGGACTTTTTTATCCCCTCGAATCTCATCTGGAGTTCCCTCTGAAATCACACGCCCCCCATCGAGGACGAATATTTTTTCACAGATCTCCATTATAGCCTCCATGTTATGCTCCACTATTAAAAAAGTCATTCCACTGCTTTGAAGTTCCTTGATGTAGTTGATCAGCTTCTTGGTTAGGGAGGGGCTGATCCCGGCCAGGGGCTCGTCGAGGAGGAGGAGCTGTGGGTCTATCATCAAGGCCCGGGCTAACTCCAGGAGCTTCATCTGCCCGCTAGAAAGGTTGCCCGCTGGCTCGTCCTTGAGATGATGAAGTTCCACATAGGCGAGGAGTTCCAAGGCTTTTTTCCTGTTCAGGCCTTCTTGGACCCGCACTCGCCCAGGTTTGAACCAGGCGTTCCATATCCTCTCCCCCACCTGCCCCTTCGGAGGGAAGAGCATGTTTTCCAGTACCCTCAGCCTGGAGAAGGGCTGGGTAATCTGAAAAGTCCTGACCAATCCGCGGAGGGCCAGCTCATGTGACGGGAGACCGTCTACGCATTCGTCTTTATAATATATCTCACCCTCATCTAATTTCTGAAAACCGGTTATTAAATCAAAGAGGGTGCTCTTCCCGGCGCCGTTGGGGCCGATGAGCCCTGTTATGGAACCTTCTATCACTTCCAAAGAACAATGGTTCACCGCCGTAATGCCCCCGAACCCCTTAACGGCTTCAACGACCCGTAACATAGGCCTCCTCTCCCATGAACCCCCTGGGCTTATACATCATCATAGCAACTAGCAGGATACCCACTATCACGAGCCTCAAAGCGGCGACATTCTCCGGGGCCATGGGGAGCTCAAAGAAATCCTTGATGAACCTCATGCCCTCAAAGAAGAATAGGAGCAAAAAGGCGCCTAGAATGGTGCCTCTGTTGTTGCCGCTCCCCCCTATGACGACCATTATCCATATGTAGAAAGTCTGGATAGACTCGAATTGATCAGGACTCAAAAAGGTTATAAAGTGGGCGAAGAGGCTGCCAGCAAAGCCAGCGATAGATGCTCCAAGGATTAGGGACTGGACTTTGTAATTAAAAACGTCTTTGCCCAGGGATTTGGCTGCCTCCTCGTTCTCCCTAATAGCCCTTAATACACGGCCAAAAGGCGACTTTACAGCTCTCTCCACCCCCAGATACACCCCTATCAGACATACTACGACTAGGATGAGATAAAAGGTATTGTAGTCCCATGGAATTGCATCGCGCAGGGGTTGGGGAATGCCAGCCAGACCCATGGGGCCATTGGTAAGCCATTCCTCGTTCAGTAAAATAAGTCTCACGATCTCAGCAAAACCAAGGGTTACTATCGCCAGGTAATCCTCCCGCAACCTCAGAGTGGGTATGCTTATCAGGAAGCCGAAGAATCCAGCTATGAGCAATCCTGCGAGCACGCTCAGAGGGAAGGGAAATCCGTTCAAGGTAAGGAGGGCAGAGGTGTAGGCTCCGATGGCGAAGAAGGCCACATGGCCGATATTTATCAAGCCAGTGAATCCCCATATTACGTTCAAACCTATGGCGAAGATGGCGTAGATGCAGGCAAAGGTAACCATGGCTACCATGTATTCATAGGCACCCATCATCTCGCCCCCCTAAAGAGGCCTTGGGGCTTATATAAGAGGATGGCTATGAGGATGGCAAAGCCCACTGCCGGTTTGTACTGGACTGGCAAAAACATGACGCTCAGCTCCTGAGACATGGCTACTATCATCCCTCCAGCCAGAGCTCCATAAGGGTTCCCAACTCCCCCGAGGATGACAGCTGCGAAGATGACGATGAGGAGGTTCCATCCCATTACCGGGCGCAGATGGGTGTCTAATCCCAGCATAATACCTCCCGCTGCAGCCAGGGCAGAGCTGAGGATCCAGGTGATGATTATCACCCTGTCCACGTCTATGCCGCTTATACGCGCGAGGTCTAGATTGTCCGCGAGAGCCCGCATTGCCTTGCCTGTCTTCGTGTACTGGAGCAAGTAATGAACTAGAAACACAAGGGTGAAGGCGAAGATTACGATTAAAATTTGAACAGGTGTTACTTTAGCTCCAAATATACTGATTCCCTCTTGAATGGGCACTCCGTAAGTTTTTATCCTAGACCCCCAGAGGATCTGAATCGTGTATCTCAAAGCAAAGGCAACGCCCATGGATGTTATGAGGAGTGTTACGAGTCCAGCTTTCTTCTTCCTCATGGGCCTCCAGACAATCCTGTCCAGAGCAACGCCAAAGATAGCAGCTAAGATCATGGCAGCAAAAGCGGCTGGAAGAAGGTGAAGCCCCATGGACGCGCTGAAGAAAAAGGCGAGGTAAGCCCCCAGGGTCAGGTAGTCTCCGTGGGCGAAGTTCGGCAGATTAAGGATGCCGTAAACCAGGCTCAAGCCGATGGCGGTGAGGGCAATGATGCTTCCAAGGATAATCCCATTAGCGAGAAATTGGAGGAACTCAGACATTTGCTCCTCGATTGTCCCGCACTATATAAATATATTTATTAAGGTAAGGGAATATGGAGAAGGATTAGCAGGTGCAGTAATGATCGAGAGGAGGGAGTTATTTGGATTATTTTTCTGGGCTGCTCTCTCCCTGGTAATAACAGCGTATATAATATCCTCGTATAACTCCGGTTATATATCGGAGCTCTACAAGGAGGACATGAATACCTACGCTTTGTTCAGCCTCGGCGCTATCCTTGCCCTGGGCGTATGCTTGGGGATGCTTTCAGAGAAGATAACCGAGGCATTCGGCCTTGAGATAGAGGAGATAGAGCACTTCGAGGGATGAAGATGGCTATTTTCCCCAT
>CAZDSM010000122.1:0-2886 GCA_964508205.1 Candidatus Hydrothermarchaeota archaeon
GGGCCTATACTGGGTGCAGTTCTTGCTTACGTTGCCTATCAGGGAGAGCTGGTTTCAGGTTCCATCCTCCTCTTGATATATTCCATCGGCTTAGGACTGCCCATGCTTACCATAGCATATGGGGGCAAATACGTGGGGGCTAGAATGGAGTGGGCGAAGAGGAACTCTCAGAGAATTAGAAAGTTCGCGGGGACGGTATTGATTCTAACCGGCCTCACAATACTATTTGGCTTGGACAAGTACATCCAGGCGAAGCTCCTACCATATTTTCCACCCATCTTGTAAAAGATTATGAAGGAGCGGCGACAAAATAAGGGCCAGGGGATTAGCGAAGTCGAAGATCGAGAACAAGAGGCTTCTAGCTAGCGTGCTTCTGGTCTTTGTAATATACTTCGATCTTAACTCTCTTATCTTCACGTTCTATGGATAGCAGAACAGTACAGTGGTGCGATATTTTATGAACCTCTCCTTCCTTGGGGGCGTGCTAGCTGGGGTGCTCTTCTTCCTCTGGAGCAAGCTTAAGGAAGGGGGATAAACCAAGGGCTACATCCCGAAGCTCAGCGAACTCGAGTGCATGGGCTGCGAGGCGATCAACGAATGCCGAGGGGGGCTGCAGGTACAGGGCAAAGATAACAGGGGGCTTCCTGGGGAAGGACCCCTTCATGTGTCATCTATACCAAAAAGCTTAAAGGTTATCTGGCCTCTCTCCCAGGGTTACATTGGTTGTCAGAGTTTTGCTATCCCTGATAAACTTGACCTCTACGGTTTTCCCTACTTCCTGCTCTAAAATTGTCTGAATAAGATTCTCCATGGTGTTTATCGTCACTCCTGCCAGTTCGATGATGGTGTCTCCTAGTATAAAGTCCTCTTGTCCTGGGCTAGAAACCGTGCCCATGAGTCCCGCTTTCTCCGCTGGCCCGCCCTCCACAACCTCAATAATGTGGACTCCCTTATTAACTCCAGTTTCCCATGTCTCTGCTAGTTGCTCTGTTACCGTGGTGCCCGTTATACCCATCCAGGGTCTTACCACTTTTCCCTTCTCTATCAGGTCTTCTGCAACTTTCTTAGCGGTGTTTATGGAAATGGCGAAGCCTATGCCAACGCTGCCCTGAATTGGGGAGTAGATGGCGGTGTTTATCCCTATTACTTCTCCCTTTGAATTAAGTAGTGGGCCACCGCTGTTTCCAGGGTTAATAGCCGCATCGGTCTGGATTACGCCATGGATTACGAAGTTCTCCTCGGTCTCAAGAGTCCTGTTGAGGGCGCTTATGACGCCTATGGTTATGGTGTTGTCGAGGCGGTAGGGGTTGCCTATGGCTATGGCGAGCTGCCCGGGGCTAAGCTGGTTGGAATCACCCAGCTTAACCGCTTTCAAATTACCATTAGATTTGATTTTGATTACCGCCGTATCGCTCAGGGGGTCAGCTCCAACGAGATCGGCCTCCAGGGTTGCGCCGTTAGCCAAGGTAACTCTCAGTTCACTGGCGTCCTTGATAACGTGGTTGTTGGTGAGGATGTATCCCTCCTCGCTGATTATGAATCCACTGCCAGTGCCTTCTCTCGGTATTGGGCGCATGAAAAAATCGCGTTCCACGGTCACGCTCGTAATATGCACGACGCTGTCTTTAACATCGTTGAAAATCGCTGTTATAGCAACTTCCTGTTTCAGGGTCTGGTTCTGAAGGATTGGCCGCACTTCTTGCTCCGGCTGGAGCTGGCTCAGGACCTCCTCCAGGTAAAGGAAACCAACACCTAGGAGTAGAAGACCTGTTATGGCACTGCTTATTACGGCTATTAATAGATAGTTTGTCCTGGGCTCCGGCATTTCCTATTAATATTGATATAAAGGATTTATTTACTTTGGGGAGGATGCGAATTTGACCCTCTAAGGGAATAGAGTGGGAAAATTATTCGGCCTTGTGGTAGAGTAATATTACATCCCAAATTCCAAACTATGTTCGAAGACGACGTTTTAAAAAGCATAGTTCGCTACTTCAGGTAGCGGATTATCTTTAAGCTCCTACCGGAACGCCCTTACCACGGCTATGAGATAATCAAAGGCTTTGAGGAGCTCTTCAACGTGAGTATCCTACTAGTGTCGTGTATCCGATATTAAGGTATATAGAGAAGAGGGATGATGAATAACAAAAATATATAAGAATTTGAACTAATTATAACGTTATCACCTTAACTAAATGTAGAGATTACTGGAGGTAAAAATATGGTTGACGGAAGTTTGAATAAGAAATTTGGCTGGAGCTGGCTTGTCCTCACCGCCTTTGCTTTGGGGCTGTATGTGTCTTCTAACATAGAGAGCTGGGCGAAGATGGGCGATCAGGCCAGAATGACCAAGACGATGTTCAGGCATGCCCATACCATGGGCAGCATGGGTGCCTTCATCAATATCCTAATAGGAATGAGTATCAAGGAGGTCGGACTCGGCGAGGGCTTGAAGAAGGCCGCGAGCTACCTGGCTGTCGGTGGAACTGCCCTATTTACTCTCGGTTGGCTAGGGATACTATACGATGTACCCCCTGCCGTAATGGCCCTGGGGGCTATCCTGCTGGGTGTTTCGGTTGCCATAATGGCCTACGGATACTTGAAGGGGTAAGCAATTAGCGGGATGAAAACACACTTTCTCCTGCTAGCTATCGTTGCCATTGGAAGGGGATGCGTAACCAAAGCTGGTTATGGCAAGCTCGAGTAGTGGGAGGGGGAATGCAAAGTTTAAATGTAATAGGGTATACCTCACCATGTACAACGATTTCATACTTACGAACAACACCTGAACCCATATTTTGTGGAACTGAAAAAATCGTTGCAAGGATGTCTCTCTTTTCGTTGCGTATTCGTATTTCTTCGAATTCTCTATCCCAGTATACTTTA
>CAZDSM010000123.1:0-6419 GCA_964508205.1 Candidatus Hydrothermarchaeota archaeon
ATTTTCCTCTTTAACTGGCCGCGGATTTTAGGGTACATCCTCGAGGTCTCAAGGCCCTGCATCTTTTCCAGAATCGGTCTGACAAAAGTCTCATAGGCGAAAATAGCGGCCACAGGATAACCTGGAAGCATGAAGACCAGCTTGTCATCAACAACCCCGAAGCCAGTGGGCTCCCCAGGACGCATGGCCACTCCGTGAATCAGTACCTCGCCGAGGTCAGCTGTTACCTTCGGGACAAAGTCTCTCTCGCCCACTGAGGTCGCTCCACTTATCAGCACCAAGTCCGCCCTTAACGCCTTTCTTACAGCCCCCTTCAGCCCTTCATAATCGTCACCAACGATTCCCATTATCTCAGGCAGTCCCCCACTGCGTTCAACTAAGGCATGAAGGGCGTAGCTGTTGGCATCGTATATCTCGGCACTCCTTAGCTTGCTCCCAGGTTCTCTGAGTTCATCGCCAGTTGCGATAATTCCAACTGTTGGCTGGCGGTATACCGGGAGCTCTCCCACACCCATGGTGGCCGTGATAGCTACGTCCTGGGGCTTAATCTTACGGCCTTTTCTCAGGAGCACTTCCCCCTTCTTCACATCCTCTCCCTCCAATGAAACGTTTTTACCAGGCGTAACCGGTTTAAGGACCTCGATTTCATCTTCTAGCTCTTTAACATACTCGAACATTGCGACGGCGTTTGCGCCCTCTGGCATGGGGGCGCCGGTCATTATTCTAGCTGCCTCGAACTCATGAATCCTCAAATTCATGGTTTCTCCTGTCAATACTTTGCCCTTCAGCTTGAAATAAATTGGATTTGTCTGCGATGCCCCGAAGGTGTTCTCCCCCTTAAGAGCATACCCATCCATGGCCCCTCTGCTGAAAGGCGGACTGTCATGCAGGGCTACAACCTTCTGAGCTAAAACTCTGTCCAGGGCATCGACAAGCTGAACCCTCTCCGCGCCAAGGGGTTTAACCTTGCGCAAAAGAGTGTTCAGGGCTTTGTCAACAGGCGTCCTCTTATGAAAGCCCTTCGTCCTAACGTCCGTATTCTCTGGCATTCTTCAACAGTTTCTCCAAGTCCTCAGATGTGTTAACGTTGAGAAAGTTTGACATGTCTGTGTCTATATACTTAATGTTTTTCAGTTTTAGCACTGCGCCCTGCACATCCCAATTACAGGATTCAATGGACTCCTCACACACCTCAAGCATTGGCTTAACCCTGTAAACCGCGAGGAGGGGCTCCATGAATTCTCCCGCCCGGGGAACTACTGCATCATAACCCCCGCTCCCGTCTATCATGGATTGAAGAACCTTATGGTCCAATAAAGGGACATCACAAGGCATTACAACAGCATGCTCCTTTGAGCATTTCTTCAGAGCGCTGTAAAGCCCGACTATGGGGCCCCTGGCTTCCAGATGGTCAATCACTATGTTTACTCCATGCAATCCAATGGCCACACCTTCTATTTTCTGGTCCTTGGTTCCCAGGGATATTATTACATCATTGCTGAGTCTCTTCGCTACCTCTACCGCGCGCTCAATGAAGGATTTTCCTCTGAACATGAGGAACTTCTTATCCCTGTCAATCCTCGTGCTCCTACCGCCTGCCAGGATAATGCATGAAACGTCCATTTTTATCTAGGAAATTTTTGCTTCTCACCTCTTGGAAAATTATTTTTCGAAAACTTTATATATTGTACCCTATTTTAACCTTAACACTACTGCTGCACTAACTCTATTACTAAAAGTGCAAAATCGTATTGGAGGTAAAAGATTGGTCGTTTTGAAGAGAGCTCAGGAATCTGTCAGAGACTACGATACCATCCGCTACACAACATGTGATAACATGTGTGAAAGTGGATGTGGTATGAAGGTGTTCATGAAAGACAACAGAATCGTCGACATCTACGGCGACGAAGAGCACCCCCAGAACTATGGTAGCCTTTGCCCGAAGGGAACGGCGAACTATCAGCACGCCTACAACCCCCTGCGCGCCAAGTATCCCATGATCCGGGAGGACAACGTTAACGGCAAGTACAAGCGCGCGACCTGGGACGAAGCTTTGGACTTCATTGCTGAGAGACTTAAGTACATCCGCGAGAAGTGGGGAGCCCACGCAGTTGCCTGCCATAGGACTGGAAGGAGCAGCTACGGCAACAAGCTTGGAGGCTCAAGGTTCCTCGCCATGTTCGGCACACCTAACGTATACGGTCAGGGACCCCTTTGCTGCGAGAGCCCTGGAGCTATTGGACAGTACATCTTCGGAGCCAAGGAGTTTTTGAGGCTTTTCAACCCCTGCCAAGATGCGATGAACAGCGACACGATTTTCCAGTCAGGCTCGAATGCCGCTGCCTTGGAGGTAATAACTGAAAAATGGTACAAGGAAGCCCAGGATAAAAACGGCGCCTTCTACATTTGCATTGACCCACGGTTTAACGCCACCATGGCTCAGGCCGATCTTGCGTTTAGGATAAGGCCGAGCACAGACGCATACGTAGGCCTTACCCTAGCTAACGTTTTAATCCATGAAATCGACGGCATTGACCACGAGTTCATAGACAAGTGGTGCGTCGGTTTTGACAAGTTCGCGACCCATGTGAAGGATTACACCCCTGAAAAGGCAGAGAACATCACCTGGATACCGGCAGAGGATTACAGGCTGGCCGCAGATAAAATAGCCTACCCAAGAAGAACCCACTTCACCGGCTGCCTGGGAACAGCGCAGCAGTACGACGCAGGAAACGGTAACAGGACCTACCAAATTCTTGTGGCAATAACCGGCAACGTGGGTGTCAAGGGCGGAGGCTGGAACTGGCTCCATAACTGCCGACCAGTGCTGAGCGCTGGCAAGGATCTTAAGGACTATGTCGTGAAGATAAAAGAACCCCAGCTGGCGGACAAGATCATACCCTGGGGCGACACATCGAGCGCGTGCACCATTGACCCCGGATACACAGGCAAGCCCTATCCAATTAAAGGCTTGATATGGAACGGAAACCACATCGTTCAGTGGCCGAACAACAACAAGACCCGTGAGTACATGAAGAACCTGCACTGTGGCGTTCACCTTTCCTTCCACCCCAACGAGACCGCAAGCTGGATGCACGCCAGCATGCCTATAACGAGCTTCTTCGAGCACGAGGGCGTTGTGCACCACGGCAATAATCGACACGTCCAGTGGCACAACTGGATTATCCCGAGGCAGTGGGAATGCAGGGCTGACATCGACTTCTGGGCTGGCTTAGCGAAGCGCTTCGAATTCGGTGACGCATACTACACACCAGATGGCAAGAGCTGGTGGAAAGACAAGGAGCAAACGGAAATAGAGGAGCGCATATGCCAGAACTGGTTCCACTCTCAGGAGAGCTTTGTATCTGGCATTACCACGGACCTAATGGACCCGGAGAAGAGCCCGAAGGGCGGCGTTATGTGGCCTGCCGAAACCAAGGATGAGGCTATGATGTACTCCGACCCCGAGGCTACGATTCGCGGCGCTCAGTGGATCATGTACAAAGAGGGGGTAAACTACCCCGGCTCAGACAAGCGCTTCCCAACACCTACTGGCAAGGTTGAAATCTGGAGCGACGCCCTGGAGCAGATAGGCTTCTATCCGCTACCTATTCACGTCGAAGCTAGCTCAACGCCTATATCGAGGCCGGATGTGTGGGAGAAATACCCGCTGGTCATGTCAACAGGCAGGCTTGTAGCCCACTTCCATGAGATGGGTCACTGGTGGCCCTGGATGGTTGAACTCGAGCCTCATATGTTCTGCAACATCCACACCGAAACAGCAAAAGCCTTGGACATTAAGGACGGCGACACCGTCGTGGTGGAGAACGACATGGGCAAGGTTTACTGCGTTGCATGGGTTAACGAGATGGTCGATGAGGGCAGCGTCTGGATGCCAGAGGGTTTTGACAAGTATCAGCCTTTCTACCCGTACCAGAACGTTAATGAGCTTGTGGACAACACAGTCAAAGACCCCTTCTACACCCAGGCCCAATACAAATGCAATTTGGTCAGAGTATACAGAAAAGGCGATGACTCCGACACGGCAGTTGAGAAGACCAAGGAATTCCTGAAGTTGCACAAGAAAACACCTAAGGACTACATTTCGCCGGACGAGGATGACACTGTGAACCTCGGCTCGTACATGAGATTTGCGAAGAAGGGTAGCGGCGTCTACTATGTGGGCGTGCCCAGAGATAAGTGGGAGACCAAGTGAGGAGGTGTGAAGATGGCAAACGTTTGGGAAGACACAGGACCCCTTTATAACGTCAACCAAGAATCAGCGAAGCAAAGCTGGGAGAGGAACCAGAAAATCGGCCTCTATGAAGCAGCCGGCGCCCATACATGGGGAGTACCTCCTGACTGGCTGGTAATGCACATTGACCTGAAGCGCTGTTTGGGCTGCTTTAGCTGCGAAACAAGTTGCAAGATGGAGCACGACCTGCCCATTGGCCCCCGCCTTATTCGCGTCATGCAGGTGGGACCCAAAAAAGTGGGCAAGCATACCAAGGCAATGTACTACCCGATGAACTGCTTCCACTGCGGCGAGGCACCCTGCGTGCCGCCATGCCCTACTGGAGCCATATCCAAGCGAGCCAAGGACGGCATCGTCTGGATCGACCCCGAGAAGTGCATCGGCTGCAGGCAGTGTATGCAGGCATGCCCCTTTGGAGCAATACAGTACGACACCCGTACCAGAAAAGCCATTAAATGCGACTACTGTATGCACCGCGTGGACAAGGGTTTACAGCCGGCATGCGTTATCAAGTGCTCAACCCACTGCATGTACTTCGGCAGTCCACATCACATAATGACGTACATGCGAGAGAGGACAGCCCTTGGTGTAGCTAAAGCCTACATGAACGGCAGGGGAAGCAACACCATTTGCACGCCAGCCCACGCTTACCCGGAGAAGACCCTGTTCATCCCCCGCGTAAGACGCAAGCCGGGAGTGATAACGGCGAAAATCACAGGGATTACTCCTGCGCAAAAGGTGGCATCTGGAAAGTAGGGGGGAACATTCCCCCCCCTTTTTTTCTTATTATTATCTTAACTATTCAAATAAAAGTGGAGAAAATGGTAGAGGATAAAGTTAAGATCAAGCAAATAAGGAAGTCCTACATCCAAAAGGACCTTGCGAAAAGCATTATTAAACCCTCTAACGACTGGAAGTACGCTACGACTGTGGTTAGGGAGAATAGGGCCTTGAACACGATGATATCCTTCTTTGCGAAGAACTATATCGATACCCTTACATCCCCGGCCTCGCCTTATCCAGAGAGGCAGAACGTTGTGCCGAGAGATAAAATGAAACCACGGAGGAAAAAATAATGGAGATGTTCGGAATCCTGGATGGTTTAGAGGGACGGGAACCCACTGACAACACAGTTGTAATGCTCATTGATTTAAAGCGCTGTCTGGGCTGCTTTAGCTGCGAGACAAGCTGCAAGATGGAGCACGACCTATCTATTGGTCCCCGCCTTATTCGCGTCATGCAGGTCGGACCTAAAACCGTGAAAGGCCGGGTAAAAAATAGTTACATGCCCATGCTCTGCTACCACTGCAACCCTGCACTCTGCGTGCCGCCATGCCCCACGGGGGCCATACAGAAGCGCCCCAAAGATGGCATCGTGTGGATAGAGCCAGAGAAGTGCATCGGCTGCAGACAGTGCATTCAGGCGTGCCCCTACGGCGCGATACAGTACGACACCAAAACAGGAAAAGCGATAAAATGCGACTTCTGCAAGCACCGCGTCGACTATCGAAGGAAGTACTCAAAAGAAGAAATAGAGCAGGTATACAGGTACATCCTTGAGAATGGTGGTAACTTAAGGGAAGTGGTATTCGACGAAAAAGGTAACGTAAAACGAGACAACAAGGGCAGGATGATGGACGAGAAGGACAAGCCCATATCTGGCAGAAGACTGGCAGAGAAAGTCGATACACCTGAGGAGCTTGGATACTACGGCCTCTGGAGTGCGTGCTCTACGAAGTGCTCCACCGAGTGCATGGTCTTCGGTTACTACAAGGACGTCAAGAAACATCTGCGAGACCTAGACGGCAGGCGGGATGTACAGAGGATTGGCTCTGTTTATTATGCCCTCCCCAAAGAGGATTTTCCGGTCCCTAGGACCTAATTGCTTGATTTTGTGAGGTTAATAATTGGGCAAAAAAGTAGTAAATACCGATTACGTCAAGGCTTTTATCGACCCTGACTTAGCCGAGGAGTGGAAGAAATTCCAGAAGAAGTATCCCTACCTCTTTTGGGTCAGGGCCATGAACATTAAAAACGCGAAGAAATGGCGGGAATTCCTCAAAGGCCAGGAGCCTGACCTGGAATGTGCGCCTGTTTTGCCTGGAAGTACGTGGGAATTCGCGGAAATCGCTACCGCAAGAAGGAATGTGTATTTTCACATAAC
>CAZDSM010000124.1:0-2800 GCA_964508205.1 Candidatus Hydrothermarchaeota archaeon
CAGAGTTTCCGCGATTCTTGGATGGATGGCGACGCATATCAGGCCTCCACCGTCCTTTCACATTGTTTGCACGTGCCCGGGGGTCACGAACTGGCTCCCTATCACCAAGTCGGTCTCCCCTTCTCTGCCCTCGCCGTCGTAGATGAGTATCAGTTCTCCGTTTCTCAGGGCATCTAATGCATCTTCCAGCCTTATCATTTTACTCCACCTCTACTTTCACCGTTACAACATCGCCATCCTTCAAGCTTTTCGTGCTCCGAATCTTCACAGGAGCGATGAGTTCCAGGGAATCGAAGCTGTAGTGGGATCTCGAGGGGATTATAACAGCCCCCGAAATCTCCTTGATGCTTGCCTTGAAGCACTTGACAGAGCCGAAGGTGCGGTTGTCATGGCTGAAACCATTTATCCCTATTCCCCTGTACTCCTGCAGCTGCTGTCGTATCCTGACATCTTCATCCGTCTTGAGTTTCATGTTCAATGTACCAGGATATGGTTTGAATCCGAGCTTGCTATGGAACTGTTCCATGTATCCGGGGATCTCCATGTAGTACCTTCCCTCCCCCAGGCCCGAGGAGATCTCGCCGGTTATATAATACGCGTGAGACTCGTAGCTCGAAAATATTTCGTCAAGGTCCTGTTGCAGCCTCCGTAGGGCATCAATCCCTTTAGCGGTCAGCCTCACTCTCTGGCCTCGGGAATAAATCTCCCTGCTTATATATCCTTTGCGCTCCAGCTTTTGAATCCTCCTCGAGGCGGTTTGCTGGCTTACGCCCAACTCCTGGGCGAGCTTACTAGAGGATATTTCCGCACTGTCCTCGCAGCAGCCAAGTTTTGCCAGGGAGACTAGAGAAGGAAGGTCCATAATATCAACTCACTTTTAAGTTGCTAATCAAATTTGAAGTATAAAAGACTTTTGGAGATTTACAAAAATTAAGCTTCAAATGACAAAGAATAAATCCTGGTAAGTACCTGTGTAGTACTATGAGCCCCCTCGATATAGCAGGTCTAGTCATCTTTTTCCTGTGCTCTGTGGTGTATCACTCTTCCTATTACCTCGTTATGAGGCATTATCCTCAGCACACTGTTAAGACGCGTATAAACCTTTACCGCAGGGCATGGGTCGAGCACATACTGCGTACAAAGGACTACCACCTAGCGGTGCTGCAGGCAAGGGGTCTAATAAACATCAACACTTTTCTCGCTTCCGCCTCGCTGATTTTCATAGGTGTGATATTGAATCTCCTAGTTAATACGGATAAGGTCAGTGGGCTGGGCCTCATCAGCCTAGAGCTCTTCGAGATAAAGATAATGCTCATAGTCGTCGTCTACTCCTTTTCCTTCTTCAGCTTCCTCTCATCCCTTCGTAATCTGAGGATATTCACCATGCTCATCCCAACTCCCAGGCAGGTAATAAATAAGCACAGCGGTATCAAGGCAGTTGATTACTTCACCAGAAAGGTCAACAAGGCCTCCGGCTCCTACACCCTGGGAAGCAGGAGCCTATACTACTCCATCCCAGTATTTCTATGGCTGGTGAGCCCTTGGCTATTCATCCTCTCCACCCTCGTCATGACGGCTTACTTTGCCCTGAGAAAGGATTACAGGTTCAGAGAAAAAAATAATAAAGACTAGTTTTGGTTTTTAAGTTCGTCTAGCCACTACCCTTCGCTGTAGATGCCGAAATACGAGTATTAGGGGAACTATTGAACATAAAGATAAATTAGTTCCTGCCTATAACGGCGTGAAGTTTTAAATACTGCAAGTGAAGATTAAGCCAATGTGAGTAGAATTAACTATCTGATATTTGGAGCCATTCTCTTTGCCGTTTTGTCCTTCCAGGCTCTCACGAGCCTCTATGTTGATTACCTATGGTTTCAGGAGGTGAACTACCTTCAGGTCTTTCTGACCATATTGAAGACCAAATTCGTCCTGGGTGCCCTGGGATTAGCCTTCTTCTTTGGGATAATCGCGTTAAACGTGACAGTGGCTCTGCGAAACACTCTCGGAGAGGAGGCCGCCACCCTGAGAACCTTCAGCTTCGGGTTAATCCTGGTGTTCAGCCTCTTTATAGGGGTCATGATTAGCTCCGGATGGGAGATAACCCTCATGTATTTGAAGGCCACGCCCTTCGATGTGAAGGACCCGATTTTCCAGCGGGATATCGCTTTTTACTTCTTTACTCTGCCCTTCTACAAGTTCCTTTGGAGCGTCATCTTCTATGGATTAATCCTAGTCGCGATAATCTGCGGGATAATCTACGTAATATATGGGAAACCCTTGGTAGAGAGGGAGGAGGAGTACGGGGACGCTACCAGGCAGTTAAGCATCGAGTTCCCGAAGCTCAGCAAGGGCGCTATCACTCATCTGACTGTGCTCGGAGGCGTCATCCTCGCCGCTCTGGCCGCGGGTTACATACTGGACAGGTACTCCATCTTATACTCTACGCGGGGCATCGTCTTCGGCGCTGGTTACGCGGACGTTAAGGTTCAGCTTTTCGTCTTAACAGCCCTAGCTGTAGTGGCTGTCATAGCCTCTCTGCTGTTTTTCTTCAGCTCAAAAAAATTCGACTACCGCCTACCCATGGCGGGCGTAGCTCTCCTGATAATCGTGGGGATGCTGGGCAACTTCGCTACAGGTATAGTGCATAAGTACAAGGTTGAGCCTGATGAGTTTAACATGGAGAAGCCTTACATCGAGTACAACATAGATTTCACCCTCCAAGCCTATGACTTAAAAGGCATAAAAGAAGTGGACTTCCCTGCGCGCTACGACCTAACCTCCGAAGACATAAGCAGGAATA
>CAZDSM010000125.1:0-3297 GCA_964508205.1 Candidatus Hydrothermarchaeota archaeon
ATCCACTGGCAGTTTTTGTGTGATCACGTCTTCAAAACCCAGGCGCTTCAAACCAGCTTTCGCCATTATCAGGGCGTCGTAATCGCCCTCGTCGAGCTTTCGCAAACGGGTGTCCACGTTGCCCCGAATGTCCTTTACGAGGAGGTCCCTCCGTTTATACAGAGCTTCAGCCTGCCTTCTGAGGCTGCTAGTTCCGATAACAGCTTTCTCAGGGAGATCATCAAAATTCGTGTTTCCCCTGGAGATAAGCACGTCTATAGGATCCTCTCTTCGGGGCACAGATACTATCTCAAGATCCTCCATCAGTTCAGTAGGAACGTCCTTCATACTGTGGACCGCGAAATCAACGTTTCCATTGGCCACGGCCTCGTCTATCTCCTTGACGAAAATCCCCTTGCCACCTATTTTTGCCAGGGGGGCATCCCTGATTTTATCCCCCGTGGTTTTAATGACCCTTGTTTCGAACTCTACCACAGGATTTTTTTCTCCAAGGAGTCCTATAATGTGATTGGTCTGGGCGAGGGCTAGTTTGCTTCCCCTGGTGCCGACGACGAGTTTCATTTCAGCCCCTTCATAACCTCTTCGGCGGCCCCTAGGGTCGCCTCGGCTTCCTCATGTTCATGGGCGTTGGAGAGAAAGTTGCATTCGTATTGGGATGGAGGGAAAAAAACGCCTCTGGACAGCAAGCCCTGCTGGAATCTCAGAAACGTGTCTTTGTCTGCCTCCAGGGCGGATGAGTAGTCCCGTACCACGTTATTAGTAAAATATATCTGAAACATGGATGCGATGCCGTAAATCCTTGTTTCAATACCACATCTCTGGGAAAGATCTTCTAATCCGGATGTGATTTTTTCCCGCAGGGCGTTTACCTTCTTATGAATCCTGCCTTTTTCCAGCTCTTGGATGGTAGCGTAACCCGCGGTTAGGGACAGGGGGTTCCCATTGAAGGTGCCGGCCTGGTATACCCCACCCAGGGGTGAGAGCTTCTCCATTATCCCCTTCCTCGAGGCCACCGCCCCTATTGGGAGGCCACCCCCCAGGATTTTACCCAAAGTTGTGATGTCTGGCGTAACATTAAAGTATTCCTGAGCTCCACCCAGGGCTAGGCGGAAGCCCGTGATGACCTCGTCAAAGATGAGCAGAACATCGTTATCCAGGGTGATCTCCCTAAGGAACTCCAGAAACCCCTCCTCGGGCAGTATGCAGCCCGCATTCCCGATAACGGGTTCCAGGATAACACATGCCAGCCTCTCTTTACGTATTATCCTACCAATCGTGCGCAAGTCGTTGAAGGGGGAGAGGATGGTGTTCTTTGTTGCTCCAGGGGGGATGCCCTTGGAGGTGGGAACGCCATGGGTGGTCGCGCCGCTCCCTGCCTTGACCAGGACGCTGTCGTGGGCACCGTGAAAGGCACCCTCGAACTTCAATATCTTTTTTCTTCCAGTATATCCCCTGGCGAGCCTGATAGCGGCCATTGTGGCCTCGGTACCTGTGTTGACGAACCTGACCATATCCGCGCTGGGGACGTGCTTTATGATTTTCCTAGCGAACTTCACCTCGAGCTCTGTGGGCGTACCGTAAAGGGTTCCCCGACCGAGTTGGTCTTTTATCTTTTCCACCACCGCGGGATGGGCATGACCCAAGATAAGGGGCCCATAGGCAAGGCAGTAATCTATATAATCCCTCCCATCAACATCGTAGAGCCTGCAGCCGGAGCCGCGAGCTGCGAAGAAAGGGTAGGGCTTCATGGCCCTAACAGGAGAATTAACCCCTCCAACGAGTACCCTCTCAGCCTCCTCGAAAAGTTCCTTTGAGCCCATCGCTTACTTTCCGTCCAGCCATTTAGCGACGTCTTTGGCGTGGTATGTTAAGACCATATCAGCTCCAGCTCGCTTGATCGACGTAAGAAGTTCCAGCACCACTGAGCGCTCATCAATGTAGCCTTTCTTTGCCGCTGCCTTCACCATGCTGTACTCACCGCTTACGTTATAGGCGGCAGTGGGCAAAGCGAACTCTGCCTTTACCATTTGAATGACATCGAGGTAGGATAAAGCTGGCTTCACCATTAGGATGTCTGCTCCTTCCTGGACGTCCAGGTAAACCTCCTGGAAGGCTTCATTAACGTTGGCAGGGTTCATCTGGTAGGTCTTCCTGTCTCCGAAGGCTGGCGTGGAGTCAACGGCCTCCCTGAAGGGGCCGTAAAAACTCGACGCAAACTTGGCAGCATAGGACATTATGACTGCATCCTCGAAGCCATCGCCATTTAGGGCTCCCCGTATGGCCGTCACCCGTCCGTCCATCATGTCGCTGGGAGCTACGATGTCAGCCCCTGCTTCGGCGTGGCTCAGAGCCGTCTTCGCTAGGAGTTCCAGGGTATCATCATTTAATATTCGCCCATCCTTCACCATGCCGCAGTGCCCGTGCTCCATGTATTCGCAGAGGCACACATCAGTAATCACGATGAGATCTTCGCCAACTTCGTCCTTAATCTCCCCGACGGCCCTCTGGATTATTCCCTCGGGGTTATAGGCCTCAGATGCCATGTCGTCCTTTACCGATGGGATGCCAAATAGGATTACTCCCGGTATGCCGAGGCTCACCAGCTCTAAGGCCTCGTCCCTGAGCTCCCTTAGAGGAAGCCTGTACTGCCCGGGCATGGAGGGTATTTCCTCAGCATCTCCCACGCCCTCCTTGATGAAAAGAGGTAGTATCAAATCATTTTTCGTTAAAGCGGTTTCGCTAACTAGTTGACGTATCTTCTTATTCTTCCTCAGTCTTCTCATCCTCTTTGACGGGAACAACCTTAGGCCTCCTTTTTGTGCTCTAAGAACCACTTCTCAGCTGTCTTTATAGCATCTTTATCCCCTGTTTCGGCTGCCTCCCGTATCTTCCCTACAAGGGGCGACATGGTCCTGCTGATTATCGCCTTAGTGAGGTCATCGAGGATGCGCGGCTCCCTGTCGTCTGCTCCATCTCCCAGCATCCTTAGGGCCTTCTCAACCTCTCTTTTCCGTATATTTTCAGCATGTCTGAAAATCGCCTTTGCAATGTCCTCCACGTCTATGTGATAGAGCTGTTTTTCAAGGAGGGAGAGCTCCTCCTCTATTATCCCCTCAACCTTTATTGCTTCCATCTCCCGCTGGCGGCGGTTTTTCTCAGCGATACTCTTTAACCCGTCGAGATTGTAGAGCTTAACCCCCTGGATTTTCCCTACCTCGTCATCAACATTTCGCGGTATCGACACGTCGATTATCACGAGCTTCTTTTTGCCTCCTTCCATTCCAGCCTTT
Source organism: Candidatus Hydrothermarchaeota archaeon (assembly GCA_964508205.1). Lineage (GTDB taxonomy): Archaea > Hydrothermarchaeota > Hydrothermarchaeia > Hydrothermarchaeales > JALUUU01 > CAYZUE01. The sequence goes on from CAZDSM010000125.1 coordinate 3,291, forward strand.
ACAGTTT
>CAZDSM010000126.1:0-3659 GCA_964508205.1 Candidatus Hydrothermarchaeota archaeon
AGGTGAATTACAATGTCCGGAACACCCTCCGATGCGAGTGCCACAAATGCGACTCCTATCCTGGAGTCATAAGGGAGCTTCGAAGGCGCTGCATGCCAGGCATTTATTGTGCTAAGGGGGAGAGCTGCGTAGATATCGTAAAAAAAGGATGCCACTGCCCTAACTGCGCTGTTTACAGAAGTAATGAATTAACTGGGGAGTACTACTGCATCCAAGACAATACAAAAATCTTATACAACGATAAAAAGGAAAAAACCCTCGTGACCCATGAGGAGAAAGTAAGGGTGGGCGTAAGTGCCAAGGAACCCCAGTTTATCTAGGGCAGTTTATCAGCTTCTCCAACCCCCACGGAAAGTCACCTCCCGTTGTTTTAGGAATACCAGGGGTCTAGAAATCATGGAGGCTGAGATTCGCAGCTCTGGAGGCGGTCTTCCAACTGCGCCGCGCGAAAGGCGGATAAGAGCGGTGCTCCCTCAGCCAGCGGGAGAGGAATTCCTTGGTTGCCGGGTCTGAGGGATAGCCGCTTCCCATGGGGCCATACTCCTGAGAGAGCCTTTTTATCCCCGCGTCCCTAGTGACCTTGGCGATTACAGAGCTGGCAGCCACGACGGGGTACCTCTCGTCCGCCTTGTGTTCAATGATAAGACTGCATTCGTGATGGAGGTTTGCTTCTATGACATTTCTAAAATTCTTTGGCACAACATCGGCGCAGTCTATGTAGGCCTTGGAAGGCTTGAGCTTGTCAATTATCCTTGCGAAGGCTATGGCCTCAATTTCATTGAGGGTGAAGCGGAGGCGGAGTTTATCAATCTGAGAAGGTGTTATCGAGACTATCTCATAAATATAACCCGTGGTGAGGGTTTTGAACAGCTCCTCCCTTCTCCTAGGGGTTAAAACCTTCGAGTCCCTGACACCAATTCTTCGAAGAGGGCTCTCATCCTCGTCGTTGCAGCATAAACCAGCGATAACGAGGTCCCCCAGCACTGGTCCACGGCCGGCCTCGTCGATGCCGCATATCATGGCATCACCCGATGTCCTATATTTAACCAAAATGGAATGGTAAATAACAAGATAATTAATAATACAATACCAATAATAAAATTAGATATTTTATCTAACAATTTCTTAACCTTCACGATATAAACCCGATGCGGTAGCTCCCCAAAGAAGATTTGACTCATGTTCTTCCTTAAGTTCATCATGCAATAAGATTAAAAGTCACGAGGTAATAAACTTTTTTAAATCGCCTCCGTAGCTCAGCTGGAAGAGCGGCTGACTTGTAATCAGCAGGCCGCGAGTTCGAATCTCGCCGGGGGCTTACCTCAGCGTCAGTCTTGGTGCGCTTCGCTACCTAGACCGGTCTAACCTCTTTAAAAGGTTTTCAGATTTTACCCGTTAAAAATCAAAACCAATCACTGCCTTCACGGTGAGGATTACCCCTAGGAGCGTGACTATTGAAGCGCTGAGAACGGGCATTAAGCGAGTTACCCTTGATTCAGGGCTGATATATTTTATCAAAGAGAAAGATGTTTTACAAGCCAGAATCCCGATTCCCACTAGGGCGACTGCGAGTCCAAGGCTTAAGGCAAATACAACCATCAATCCCTCCATAAACTCCCCCATGGATACGGCAAGCAGCAGTATTGCCAGGGCAGTGGGGCAGGGCACTATGCCCCCTGCAACGCCGAGAGAAAGCAGCCCCGCTCTGCCAACTCTTCCGTCTTCCCGATGCTCACTGTAATGATTATGTCCCCTGTTCAATAAATGTTGAGAGCGGTTATGCTGGTTTCTGAAGATAGCAGTCCTTTGAATCAGCATCCACACCCCAATCCCTATTATGAGCAGGCCTGATGCGAGTTCTAGTGCGTGCTCGACCCTGCCGTACACATAGTACGTAGAGGCCAGTGTAGCGAAGACCCCTAGGGCGATCACGCTCATTGTATGAGCCAGAGCGACGGTAATCCCTAGGACGGACGCGTCTTTAATCGTACCCTTCGAGCCGATCAGGTAAGCTGCCACAATCGATTTCCCGTGTCCAGGCTCTAGAGCATGCAGAGCGCCGAGCATGAAAGCCCCGGCCAAACTCAAATACTCAAAGGACATTGTTTTATTTACTCCGAACCGTCTATCGGTACTAATATTTTTTTCATATCCCCCTCCAATAATTATTATGGAAGGACTAGGTAATAAATCCTACCCTTACCAGGGGTTTGCTGAGGTGGCGCATGGCACTGGGAGGGACTTGATATGTCTTTTTTTTAAGCCCTCTATTGAGTAACACCCTTATCTTCCCGTGTTTCCGGGTATCACATTTTTTGCAGCGCAGTCCTTGGTTGCGTCCAGCGGATTTCATGCGTTTCCCGCATTTCCCGCAGCGTGGGTTGCGTTCCTCATATACCTCCTCCAAGCCTAGGACGTCAATTTTTTCCAGATTGACGGTGAGGGGATGGTCATGTCTCACTCCGCCGTAGACCCTTATAGCATCCCCTGACACGAGGTATACAACTTTCCACCTGAAGTCCTTTGTGGGCTCGTAGGCAGCGCAGTCAACACTAGCATCGCCGTCGGAAATGGAAAATATAACGTGGCCCCCCTCTATGATTCGAGGTGCCCTCGTTACCCTGCCCTTCAGGATGGCAGAGGAGCCGGGTCTTACCCCTGCAACATTTTGTACAGCCTGCAGATGGGCATCTGTGCCCTGATTGGTCTCGTAGATTACCTTCTGCGCAACTGGCTCGTTGACGACGAGTTTCTTGAACGCCTGGGTCAGTACCCACCTATTTTCCCCGCGGATTCCTAGGAGCACAGGGCACGGAGAATGAGGGGTTATCAGTATCCTTGAGGAAGCATGGTCTACATTATTGAAGGTTAGGGGGTAGGTATGGGCGTCCATCCTGTAGACAGAGGCAGGGTCTACCCGTCTTTTCTTCCCCCAGTTCTCTCTATTGCGGTAGGCAATGAGCTCGTAGGTTTTGTCTGGCAAATCGCTCCCGAGGGCTGCGAGGGCACCGATTACGCCGCGGCCGTTCTTGAACTTGTGGGCCTCGGCTCCGTGCTCGATGGCGAGTTTTTCAGCGTCTCTTATCCTCACCACTTCACGGAGGCATCGCCAGTAGAAATCTTTGAATTCCCTGGGGGGGGTTCCCTCATAGAAGACCACCCCTGGGTTGGTTTTAGGGTCTTTGAGCACGGCATTCTCCTGAATGGTTTCCAAGATAACGCTCTTGGCCTTCGCTGGTTTTTTCGTTCGCAGTACCAAACACACGCTCGCGTTGCCCCGGGTCTTCCATTTAATATTGGGGTTCAGCCGGAGGAGGCGTAGATTGGCAACCTCGCAGAACCCGGAGAGCCGCTCAGCTAATACAGCTCCAATATACGTGGTGCACATGCCTTTAGCGGAGTCCGTGTCATCGATGCCAGCGAGCAACATAAGTTTATATTAATAAAAATGATTAAAAAAGGATATGGATGATCGTTTATTCCTCTACGACCAGATAATGGAGTCCCTGAGGAAGGGAGATTTCGAGATATCTGAGAGGTGCGTGTTGAGACCGTCGTGTTTTGATATCCTAGCGAGAAGGCACGTCCTGATACTCTTAATCAAGATACTGGCAAACATTGACAGCATGAGTGAGGTCTATGCGAGGCAGATGATGAAC
>CAZDSM010000127.1:0-5907 GCA_964508205.1 Candidatus Hydrothermarchaeota archaeon
AATCTCTTTTATTTTATTGCTCGGTTTTTTTGTTCAAAGTATAGGAAGCATGGGTAATCATTCCTTGAGTGGTCAAGGGATAATTCAGCCCTGTTATCAGTGCGCCAATTAGCAACGGCAGTGCGAGAACCACGGGGGGTATCAACTTGTAGCGAGGCATAGAAACTACCAGCTCTGCTATATTATGTAATTCCTCAAGGCATTCACAAGCCTCTGAGTGTTTTTCCGCTCTGTAGGGTGGAATTCTCTATTTTTTAGTACATTCTCTAGGTTATTTAAATCGTAAACAGGTATTACTCGCTCTTCTTCTGCTAGGGCATTGACGAAGTCTATCTGCTGGTTATCTATGACCTCGCCGTACTTTTTTAGTCTCGGAACGACGATGATCGGTGTTTTCTGTTCGATGGCGGTTATAACAGAGCCTGTGCCGCCATGGGCTACTATTACCCTCGCTATTTTGCACAGCCTTTGAATTTCAGGATAACTCTTGAATCTGAAATACTCGGCATTCTTGGGCGTGTATTTCGTGGTGCCTATCTGCATTATTACCTCCTCCTTTATCCTCAAGGATATCTCGTCCATTTTCTTTACCAGCCTTTCAAAGCCGATGCTGTGCATGCCTATGGTGATGAATATCAAAATACTTCCCCCACGTACTTTGCCTTTTTACCGTACATCCTAAGCAGTTGCTTCCACTGGACCAGGAAGATATTCGATAAAGGATAGACTAGCCTTCCTGTGTGGGAGGGCTCCTTAATCCTGCACCAGCTCTCCAAGTATATGGTCTTGATGTGGAACAGCTTCGCCATGATGAAGACAGGTATTGCGATTTCAGCGCCGGTGCTTACCACCAGGTCAGGTTTTTCATTTCTGATGATCTTGAAAATGCCTGGGAGGACAGCTATGAACCGTATGGGATTCCGGCCGATGTTCTGCAAAAGATATTTTTTCCTCAGCTTACGGGTTCTCACAGTATCGTAGGTGATAAAAAAAGTTTCGTGCCCGTCGAAGGCCTTCGATAGCTGCAGAAGCTCCGTTAGATGCCCTCCGTGGGAGCAGACAAGACATATCTTCTTCTTTTCAGTCGGGTAGAAAGGCAGTAATTCGAGTTCTCTGCTCTGGGATAAGTGCTCTGTGCAGGCATCGGCGAAGCCATATAAATCCCCCCTCTCCACTAGCATGCCCGTCTCGTTGATAACCTCCCTGTGCGGACCGATGTCAAAGGCAACGACGGTTTTCCCGCAGGCCTGGGCTTCGACCAGGGGTAAATTGAAGCTCTCCCAGTAGGAGGTCGTGACATAGATGTCGCAGGCTGCATAATACCCAGCAAGCTTCTCATGGGGGAGGGAGTCTACGAATATCACAGAGCTGTCGCACATCTCTCTTACAATCTTCGAATAATAATCATAGGTATGCTTGCCCACGATTATCAGCGTTGCGCTTGGTACGCGCTGTTTAACTAGCTTGAAGACTTTTATTAGCAAGTCAATCCTCTTCTGGGGTGCTATCCTCCCGACAAAAAGCATCACAGGGGCATTGCCTAAGCCAAGTTTTTCCCTGATCACTGACCCATTTATTCCGCGATGGAAGATGGTAGTGTCTATTTTATTGTACTCCACCGTGCTTTCCAGGTCGAGCTGCTCTCTGAGCTCCTTTCTCGCGTATTCGCTCACCGAGATGGCAGAGTCAGCGTTCTTGGTTGTAAACTTGTTTAATAACAGATAAAGCGCTAGATAAATCCTCTCGTAGAGTTTGGGGAAAAGCTCAGGAGGATTCGTGCCGTGGTTGTAGAATACATATCGGATTCTATAAAATTTTTTAGCTAAGTAAGCTAGCCAGTTCATTGGATAAAGGTGGCTGATAACCAGGTCGTACTCTTTGAGTTTCGGGAGCCATTTGAGGATTTTAGGCAGGTCCAAGAAGAACATCAGGCGATACGCTCTTTCAAAGAGGCTCCCCTTGGCAACACCGAGTTTGTAAATCTCAACGCCCTCTGGGCTGAGATCACCCTCCAGAGCGAATATCGCTATTTTGTCCCCTTTCATCACAAATTCCCTTGCTTGCAGCTCCGCTACCCTAGCGTCGCCGCTGTACTTTGAGAAACTGGGCACAAGAATAGCTACTTTCATATCTGAAACTTCATGAAGGATGAATTCTAATAAATCTTTCGCATCCGTAAAGTAAGGTGGGGGTGGGCTTTTTCAGTAGTTGGAAACGTGCAGATTGGTACTATGTTTATGCCTAAAAAACTAAGAGAAGATATGGTTGCACTAGCTCGAAAAGAAAGAGTCAAAGCGCCTTCGTTATTTTTCTTTGTCGATATAAGAATAAACAGTGCGATTCCTATCAGATTAAATAAGTTTACAGTACCGGAGAACAGGAAGCTATAAATACGGATTTTTTGATAGGTGGAGAACATGAAAATAGCGCTTCTCAATCCGCCCCACAGGTTCAGGGTGAGCAGAACGAGCAGGTGGCCAGAGCACACGAAGAGCGGCACGCTGTACTATCCATTCTGGCTCGCCCACGTCGCGGGGGTGCTCCTCGAGACAGAGCACGAGCCATTGCTCATCGATGCTATAGCGAGGGGCTGGAACTTTAGAAGAACCATAGACGAGCTGGAGAAATTCGATCCTGAGCTCCTGGTAATTGAAACTTCCACCCCCACCTTCTGGAGCGACCTCAGGTTTGCCGAGGAATATAAAAGATCCGTGGGAGGAAAGGTGGCTGTAGTCGGCACGCATGTGAGCGCCCTTCCAGGCGAAAGCATAAGGCTTTCGGAAGCTGTAGACTTCATAGCGAGGAACGAGTACGACTACACTATCCCAGAGCTGGCAAACGCGCTGGAAAAAGATGAGAGGATAGGAGACATTAAGGGCATTTCATACAGGCATAATGGAAGGATAGTTCACAACAAAAATAGGGAGCTTATTAAGGACTTGGATGCCCTACCCTTCGTTTCGCCGGTCTACAAAAAATATCTAAATGTCCGAGACTATCGCTACGCTCTTGCGAGGCACCCCATGATACAGATCAAGAGCAGTCGCGGCTGTCCTAGTACATGCATCTTCTGCAATGTGCCTCAGACATTTATGTACCGGAAGTACAGGACGAGATCGGTGAAGAACTTTGTGGACGAGCTGGAGTGGATTGCAGAGAACCTACCTGAGATAAAGGAAATCTTCTTCGAGGACGACACTTTCTCCATAGACAAGAAGCGTGTAGTTGAGATATGTGATTTAATAAGGGAAAGGAAGCTCGACTTAGTTTGGTCTGCCAATACAAGGGCTGACGTGCCCTATGAAGTGCTGAGGAAGATGAAGGATGCTGGGTGCAGGATGCTCATCGTTGGCTACGAAAGTGGGAATCAGGGGATATTGAACAACGTGAAGAAAGGGATAACCCTGAGGCAGGCTGAAGAGTTCACAGAGAACGCTAAAAAGGCGGGGATAAGAATTTTCGGTTGCTTCATGATAGGCTTGCCTGGCGATACGATGGAAACCATTGAGGAGACCTTTCAGTTTGCAAAGAAGCTGAGCCCGAATATGATACAGATAGAGCAGGCAGTGCCCTTTCCAGGTACAGAGTTCTACGCATGGTGCAGGGAGAATAATTATCTGGTTACCGAAGATTATGAGCAATGGCTCGACGAAAATGGCCAACTAAGCACTATCGTAAGCTATCCAGAGCTCCAGGACGAGGAGATAAAAAAGATGCGGGACAGGCTGACGATAAGGTTTTACACTTCACCAGGGTATGTTTTGCGTACACTGGCTAATAATTTGGAGCCCAGCGAGTTCAAGAGGCTTGCAAAGGCGAGTTTTGATTATCTGAGCTATCTCATTAAAAGGAGATTACCCGGCGTGTGATGTTTTTGAGCTGAATATTCCAGCCGCAGCTCCGCTGAACCAGGCAGCCGTCCTGAGCATTGAAATAAGCGGTAAAACTAATACTTTCAGATTCTTAGTGCGCCGAAGTATCCTTATAGTTGCTGGAAGGCCGAAGAGTAAGGTTGCTGAGAGGATCATTGACCAGCTGGAATACTGGTCTACCGCATTCTTATATTTTTTAAAATGGGTTATTCGGTACTTGGCATGCTCGTATTGAAGTTTCAAGTAGTATCGCAGGCTCTGAGCGTTGTGCTCATGGAAAACTTCAACTTCATTCGTATGGTAGATGTTGTATTCCCTGCTCCTAAGCCTTGCAGAGAAATCCCAGTCTTCCCCAATAGCTTCGCCGATGCTGTAGTCAACGAATCCCCTCACATTAAAGAAGACTTCTCTTTTGATTCCTAGACACGTGGTAGCTGCGACATCCACGAATCCCTCCCCCATCTGCTCGAAGCGGTCTTCGTATTCTAATCCCGTTATGAAGCCAAGTAAGTTGGATTTCTCATAGGCCAGAGGCTTCCCTGTGACAGCATCTACTTCGCGGGCATGGAAAATGTTGATGAGCTTTGAGATGGAGTCCCTCTTAAGGATGCAGTCAGAGTCTAGGAAGAAAAGGATATCACCCTGCGCATGCCTCGCTCCAAGGTTCCTCTTTGCCCCGGGACCCTTGCACTCAGAGTTAAGGATTGAGACAACGCCCGGGTTTTTCAATTCAGTTCTATCGCTTACTACGATTGCCTCGAGGTTCTTGTAGTCCTGGTTTTTTATCGATTCAAGGCAGCGCATGACTTTCCTATTTGCTTCTCTAAAAGGTACAATCACTGAGACTTTCATCCTACCCCTTCCACAAGCATCTTCACTGATAAATAACTTGTCTCTTACTCCTGAACTAAAAAAGGGAAAAGTATTATATAAATTTTTTCAGAGATAAGAAAGGGATGAAAAAAAATAACGTCGATTTGCAGGTAGCAGTTATATTGACTTTCATTGCCCTTATTTTTATCCTTGTACCGCCCTTCAACAAAACCTTTCTCAGGGCCCTGTTTTCCCTGCCCATCTTATTCTTAATCCCTGGTTATGTTTTAGTGGCAGCCCTCTTTCCTAGCAAAGGAGGCCTTGATGGAGCGGAGAGGGTACTCTTCAGCTTTGGATTGAGCATCGCTGTTGTGTCGCTAGCAGGATTTGCATTGAATTTCACAAAGTATGGCATAACTTTGGTGCCGATTATCTCGATCCTTTATGTTTTCATCTTATTAATAAGCGGAGCATCCATTGTTAGGAGGGAGCGAATGCCTGAAGAAGACAGGTTTGCCGTCAACTTGGAGGGATGGGTTAGAGAAGCGAAGAAGCTGTTTCCCCCCCTGAAGTTCTGAAAGAAGGGTCAGTTCTTGGGAATGGACTTCAGGGTAGAGGAGATAACGTAGAGTATCAGTCCCGCGAATAAAGCGAAGATCCCGCTTAGCATAAAAAGAAGCATGAGGAGGCCTGTTCCAAGGGCAATCTGACTTGTTTCATAGAAGATATTGACAACCTGCAGGCCGAGATGAGTGCCTATTAAAAGGGATATAAGACCTGGTATGCCGAAGAAGGTTAGGGGGCGGTCAGCGCCCACATATTTGACGATAGTGAGAAGCACACTTATCCCGTGGCTCAGCGGATTTTTTTTCGACGGCTTTTCAACGTCGTATTTGCAGGAAATCGGCACCTCCAGTATTCTGAACTCTTTCTGAGCGAGGTCGAGGAGCATCTCGCTTTCGATGCCCATTCCAGGGGTTTTGAATTTGAAAGCTTTGAAGGTCTTTTTCGAGAAGGCTCGAAAGCCGTTCTGGGAGTCTGTTACTTCAAGATTTCCACCTACGTTGGTAGCTCTCGTTAACATGTTCTGGCCTGCCAGTCTGTAGGGGGGTGTATTGCTATTTATGCTCAAAAATCTGGAGCCGTTCACTACGTCCACGTTTCCCACTAGGATGGGCTTAATGAGGAGGGGTAGTTCCTCCGCGTGGTGCTGGCCATCGCC
>CAZDSM010000128.1:0-3167 GCA_964508205.1 Candidatus Hydrothermarchaeota archaeon
TTACTGCGGGCGCCTCCCGCATATCATCGGTGCCAGGCTTAAAAGCAAGGCCTAAGACGACTACATCCATGTTCGTGAGAGAATTCATTTTTATCTCCAGTAGTTCAACCATGCGCAGGGGTTGGGTCTCGTTGAGCTCCAGGGCAGCATTCAAGACAATGGGGCGGTAATAGACTTCTTTTGCCTTTCCCACCAATGCTTTAACATCTTTCGGAAAACATGATCCGCCGAAACCAAGGCCGGCATTGAGAAACTTTGGCGAAACTCTGGAGTCCATCCCCAATCCCTTAGCCACCTCGTATACGTTAATGCCGAGCTGCTTGCAGATGTTGCCTATCTCGTTGATGAAGCTTATCTTGGTGACGAGGAAGGAGTTCGTAGAGTACTTAATCATCTCCGCAGTCCGGGGATTAGTCTTCATAATAGGGCAGTCAAAAGCCTTATATAGCTCCTCCAGCACCACCGTGGAGCGCTCATCGATGCCCCCAATAACTATCCTATCTGGCTTCATGAAGTCCTCGATGGCTTTGCCCTCGCGAAGGAATTCAGGATTCATAGCGAGGCCGAAATCATCACCAGCTTTTTTTCCTGAATGCTTCTCCAACAGCGGCAGAACTGAGTGCTCAGTGGTACCGGGTACAACCGTGCTCTTCACCACCACGAGATGGTAGTCCTTTTTTTCCTTCATAACCTCCCCTATGCCCTTGCTGACCTCATCGATGTACTTCAAGTCTATATAATCCAGGAGTCCTGAGGGCGTTCCCACGCTTATAAAAGATACCTCTGAATCCATAACTGCCTCTCTCACGTCAACCGTGGCTCGAATCCTCCCCACGTTAATACTCCTCTCCAGCATATCCTCGAGGTTTTCCTCGTAAATAGGTGGTATGCCAGCGTTTATCTTCTTCACCCGCTCCTCGTTTACATCCATGCAGACAACGCTGTGACCGAGTTCTGCGAAGCACGCGCCGGTTACAAGGCCGACATAACCCGTGCCCACTATCGAAATCTTCATGGTTCGAGATACTATCTTTAACTTTTAAAAGGTTTCCATATACTCTTATAAAAGAAAGTTACAATGTAATCTGGTGGTAACTTGACTAAAATAACCGTGATAATGCCCTGCCTAAACGAGGAAAAAACAGTGGGAAGGTGCATTAATACCGCTAAAGACGCCATAGAAACACTCGGCTTAGAAGGGGAAATAATCGTAGTAGACAACGGCTCTACAGATAGCTCCGTCGAGGTAGCGCGAAAAGAGGATGCCAGGGTAATTAGTGAGCCTGACAGGGGCTATGGCAACGCCTATCTAAGGGGCTTCAAAGAGGCGAGGGGCGATATTATTGTAATGGGCGACGCAGACAGCACCTATCCCTTCGATGCTATCCCCTCCTTCGTCCATCCCCTGTTAAAGGGGGAGGTGGATTTTGTTATAGGCTCCAGGCTCAAGGGCAAGATCAGGCCCAAAGCGATGCCATGGGCCCATCGCTATGTAGGCAACCCCATCCTATCTTTTGTGTTAAACCTGCTGTTTAAGGCAGGGATTTCAGATGCCCACTGCGGTATGCGGGCTTTCACCAGGCAAGCCCTAGGAAAAATGGACCTCAGCACCCCTGGAATGGAGTTCGCCAGCGAGATGATAATCGAAGCCACGCGGAAGGGGTTAAGAATCGCGGAAATTCCCATTGAATACCGTCCCAGAATCGCCGGCCAACCAAAAATGAGTTCCTTCAAGGACGGCTGGCGTCATTTGCGGTTCATGCTGCTCTATAGTCCGACAACCCTTTTCCTGTTACCCGGCAGCCTCCTGCTTCTCAGCGGCTTAGGCCTAGTTGCGCTTTTAGTTCGCGGACCCATGAGCTTCGGTAATTTTGGCTTGGATATCCACCCCATGATCCTCGGGAACCTGTTTGTCATCCTGGGGTTCCAGGTAATCGCCCTCGGATTATTTGCCAAGGTCTATGCATCCATAAGTGGGTTAGTGGAGCCAGATAGGGTTACCAAGTTCTTCCTCCGCTACGACATCCTAGAATACGAACTTCTATTGGGCGCTATACTCTTCATCCTTGGATTTCTAATTGACTTCAACATTGCCCTGAAATGGGTGAGTGGAGGCTTCGGAGAGCTCACTGAGCTGAGAACAGCCATCCTCGGTTCAACCATCGCGGCCGTGGGCGTGCAGCTAATCTTCCTGGGATTGTTTATGAGCATCCTGCTATTAAAGATAATCAAGGATAAAAAATGAAAATCTGCATTGTATCAGACGTTTTCTATCCCTATTTAATGGGGGGTGCTGAGAGGCGGTACTGGGAGATTGCCAAGCGCTTAGCCGAGGAGCACGAGGTCCATGTTTACACCATGCGGTGGTATGATTACCCAAAAGAAGAGGAGGTCTCAGAGATTAAAATACACCGCCTTAACGCGCCTAGGGGTTTCTACACTGAAAAGCGAAGGTCCATAGGAGATGCCCTGCGCTTCTCCCTTGTTTTGATGCCAGTTGCCCTAAAGAAGCACGGCTTCGATGTAATAGATGCTAATCAATTTCCCTTCCTGCATCTTTTACCTGTGAAAATACTTTCCAAGAGAGATGGTACTCCTCTGATAGTGACGTGGCATGAGGTCTGGGGGGGCTACTGGTATGCTTACATGGAGAAAAGGTTTTACGGCGCTGTTGGCAGGGCGGTAGAGTGGCTCTCGGCTAAGCTCCCGGACAAGATCATAGCTGTTTCCCATAAGACAAGGAACGCCCTTATCAGCAAGTTGGGGGTTTCTCCCGGCAAAATAGGTGTTGCCCGGAACGGCATTGACTTCGGATATATCGATGCTGTGAAAGCTGAGAAGGTTGAAAATAAAATCGTGTACGCTGGGAGACTGCTTCCCCATAAAAACCTTGATATTCTAATAAAATGCATGCCCCAGGTTCTAAAGGAATTCCCGGATGCTACGCTAAATATTGTAGGCGAGGGTCCTAGTAAAAAAGAACTATTGAAGCTGGCGAGGGACTTGAATCTTCAGGACAGGGTGGAGTTTCTTGGGGGGGTGGAGTATGGAGAGGTGATAACGCAGATGAAGTCCGCTTCCCTCTTTGTACTGCCATCTACCAGGGAAGGTTTCGGCATCTCCATAGTCGAAGCAATCAACAGTTGACTTGAACAAAGAACCAGTTG
>CAZDSM010000129.1:0-6121 GCA_964508205.1 Candidatus Hydrothermarchaeota archaeon
CGAGGACGGTGAACGACTACGGGAGGAACAACAACTTATTCAAGGAAGGCGAGGCCCTTAGCGGTCAAGACGTTCGCGAGGGACTTACCGCTATAATAAACCTTAAACTTCCCGATCCCCAGTTCGAGGGGCAGACAAAGACCAAGCTCGGGAACAGTGAGATGAAGGGCGTTGTGGGGTCCCTGGCAAGGGAGGGCCTCTCGGAGTTTTTCGAGGAAAATCCAGAGGTCGCTAGGAAGATCATAGAGAAGGCAACTCTTGCAATGCGAGCAAGGGAAGCCGCGCGTAAGGCGAGGGAGCTCGTAAGGAGAAAGACCGCTCTTGAGGTCGGTTCTTTGCCCGGTAAACTTGCGGACTGCTCTGAGAAGGACCCGGCGCTGTGCGAGCTGTATATAGTTGAGGGTGATTCCGCGGGTGGAAGCGCTAAACAGGGACGGGATAGAGGCTACCAGGCCATCCTGCCCCTCCGAGGGAAAATCCTTAATGTTGAGAAAGCGAGGGTGGATAAAATCTTCGAGAACGTGGAAATTCGGGCGATGATTACGGCTCTTGGTACAGGCGTTGACCCAGAGTTTAACCTTGAGAATCTCCGGTACCACAAGATTATATTGATGACAGATGCAGACGTTGACGGCGCCCACATACGCACCCTCCTCCTTACATTCTTTTTCCGCAAGATGAAGCAGCTGGTCGAGGTGGGGCACATATACATCGCCCAGCCGCCGCTGTATAAAATCAAAAAGAGACGGGAGGAGCACTACGCCTACAGCGACGAGGAGGTGGAACAGCTTTTCCAGGAGATGGGGGCTAAGGATATCAACCTGTATTCCAATGGCCAGGCGCTGAGCAGGGACGAGATTAAGAACCTTCTAGGTGAGCTAACTCTATACAGGCAGTTCTATGGGAAGATTCGTAGAGAGATGCCGGCGGAGTTGCTGGACGCCCTGTTACTGGTCGAGGAACTCAATCTTCCAAAGATTGCGGAGGTATTGTCAGGAGTTCAGGGGATCGAGAATTTAAGAACTGAAGACGGCATCCTGAAGTTTTCATATGCTGGTTTAGAGCGGGATTCCAGCATGTTTTTCACCTCGGAGTTCCGAAGGGTGCACGACATCTATCGAAGGACTCGGGAAAGATTCCCAATGGTAATTAAGAACGGTGCGGAGTTAGAAATTTCCACGGCTTCAGAACTGGTGGAGCACGTCATCGAGGGCGGTAAGAAAGGTACCACTATGCAGCGCTACAAGGGCTTGGGGGAGATGAACCCTGCCCAGCTCTGGGAGACCACGATGAATCCCGGGACGCGCACTATCCTACAGGTAACCCTTGAGGACGCTATGAAGGCGGATGAGATTTTCAACATCCTGATGGGTGATAAGGTGGAGCCCCGTCGGAATTTTATCGAGAGACACGCGAAAGAGGTAAGAACCTTAGATATTTAAAAATGGAAGGAAACGCGGCATCAACCGGGGAAATAGTTGTTCCAGTGAAGATAGAGGAGGAGATGAAGAGGAGCTACATCGATTACGCGATGAGCGTAATCGTGGGCAGGGCTCTTCCAGACGTTCGTGACGGCTTGAAACCAGTGCATAGACGCATCCTTTACGCGATGTACGAGCTTGGCACAACCCATAACAAGCCCCCTAAGAAGTCTGCGAGAATTGTTGGCGAAGTGCTCGGTAAGTATCATCCTCACGGTGATGTAGCGGTCTACGATGCCCTCGTGCGGATGGTCCAGGATTTCTCCATGCGCTATTCGCTGATAGACGGGCAGGGGAACTTCGGGAGCGTGGACGGCGACCGAGCGGCTGCCATGCGCTACACTGAGGTTAGGCTCTCGAAGATAGCTGAGGAGCTCCTCGCTGACATAGAGAAGGAAACCGTCGACTACAGGCCCAATTTCGATGAGTCCCTCATGGAACCATTAGTGCTTCCAGGAATGTTGCCGAACCTCCTTTTGAACGGCTCCTCAGGCATCGCTGTCGGCATGGCGACCAACGTACCCCCCCATAATCTTGTTGAGGTCGTGGACGCAGCCATGGCCATCATAGATAATCCTGATATAGAGCTCTCGGAGTTAATGGAACACATACCTGGACCGGATTTTCCCACAGGCTCCTTCATACACGGAAGGGCGGGGATACTCCAAGCCTATCGAACGGGCCGTGGGACTATAAGGCTTCGAGCCAGAGCTGTAATTGAAGAGGATAAGGCGAGGGAGCACATCCTCGTCACTGAGCTCCCGTATCAGGTGAACAAGGCCAAGCTCATCGAAGATATCGCCAGGCTGGTGAGGGAGAAGAAAATAGAGGGCATCGCTGACCTGCGCGATGAGAGCGATAGGGAGGGCATGCGCATAGTTATTGAGATCAAGGGTAACGCAATGGGCGAGGTAGTGCTGAACCAGCTCTACAAGCACACCCGTCTCGAGGCTACCTTCGGGATAATCAACCTCGCCCTCGTTGATGGGGAGCCTAAGGTATTACGCATCAAAGAGGTGTTTTTGGAGTATATTAAACACAGAAAGGATGTCGTAAAGCGGCGCACGGAGTTCGAGCTGAAGAAGGCGGAGAAGAGGGCCCATGTCCTGGAGGGATTGAGGCTCGCCCTGGAAAACATTGACAGGGTTATAAAACTCATTAGGGCATCTAAAACCGTGGACGTGGCTAGGGAGGGGTTGATCAGCGAGTTCTCCTTGACGAAAGTGCAGGCCCAAGCTATACTGGATATGAAGCTCCAGCGCTTAGCCGCCCTTGAAAGGGAGAAGGTCGAGGAGGAACATCGTGAGTTGCTGAAGAAGATATCCTGGCTCCAAGGGGTCCTTGCATCCGAGGAGAAGGTCCTGGAGATTATCAAGGACGAGCTCAGGGATATCAGGGAGAAATACGGCGACGAGAGGCGCACGGAGATAATGGAGGCGACCGCTGACCTAACCATGGAGGATCTCATAGCTGTTGAAGACATGGTGGTGACAATTACGAGTAGCGGTTATATCAAGCGTCTTCCAGTAAGCACCTACCGGAGCCAGAGGCGCGGGGGCAAGGGCATCATAGGCATGGAGACCAAGGAGGAGGACGTGGTTTCCGACCTCTTCATAGCTTCGACCCATGATTATCTCCTCTTCTTCTCGAACAAGGGCAAGGTTTACTGGAAGAAGGTCTACGAGATACCTGAGAGTGGCCGTTACTCCAAGGGCAAAGCTATGGTGAATCTCCTTCAGATAGAGGAGGGCGAGGGCATAACCGCCACCATACCTATAAAAGAGTTTGATGAGGACCACTTCCTCCTCAAGGCCACGAAGCAGGGCAAGGTCAAGAAGACATCCCTCTATGCCTACAGAAATCCCCGCAGGACAGGCATAAGGGCCATAACCCTCGCTGAAGGTGATGAGCTGGTAGGGGTGGAGAAGACCGATGGAAGTTGTGAGGTACTCCTAGGTACTAGACGTGGTAAATCCATTAAGTTTAATGAGGGGGACGTACGTCCAATGGGGAGAACAGCCCAAGGCGTTATCGGTATTAGGCTGCGGAAGAAGGACGAGGTTATAGGCATGGTGGTTGTTAAGAAAAACTTAACCCTCCTTACAGTTACCGAGAACGGTTATGGTAAGAGAACTCCCGTCGAAGACGAAGAACATCATAGGGGATACCGCCTGCAGAGGCGTGGCGGCAAAGGCGTTATCAACATCATCACGAGCCGTAGAAACGGCTTGGTAGTTGGGATTAAAGGCGTCTGTGAGGAGGACGAGCTCATGCTCATGAGCTCCCAGGGGATAGCCATAAGGCTGCCGGTGAAGGGAATTTCAGTTATTGGACGGAACACTCAGGGCGTAAGGCTGATGAAGCTCAACAAAGGCGACATGGTCTGCGCCGTGGAAAGAATAGTTGAAGAATAGCTCAATCCGTGTACATCTTTCCGAAGGGGCGGTGGGTCATTGGAGTGATTTTTGTAAACTCGGCCTTTAAGACGTCCTCTAAGTCATGGTTGAAGGTTTCGCAGAATTCTTTCAGGGCAGCCCTTAGGAATTTCCTGTCATCATCGTTGGTTTCCATCATTTTCACGGCCACCCCGAGTTTGCTCTCTGGAACCTCTCCCCTTATGTAAATAATCCCCCCGTGAATCCCGGTGGCTATCCAGTCCCCACTGATTTCGCCTGTATTGCCTTTTATACCCAGGATTATTATCCTTCCACCGGCCATGTACTCGCCGAGGAAATCCCCGGCAACCCCTGCGGCTATGATGATGGGATAGTTTCCTTTGTACTCCTTCATGTGAATCCCCACGCGGTAGCCCACATCGCCGTTAACATAGATTTTACCCCCCCTCATGCTGTGGCCGACGATGTCTCTGGCATCGCCGTGAACGATTATTTTTCCATCGTTCATGGTGTTGCCTATCCCGTCCTGAGCATTGCCGTAAACAGTTATCTTCGGGCCGTTCATAAAAGAGCCCAAGTCATCTCCAGGGGTTCCTTGGAGTTCGATTTCCACCTCGTCCTTAACCCCGTCAGCGATATAGCGCTGACCGTTAACGTTTATCAGCTTAATTTTCTTGGCGCCGTTCTTCAGGGCCTTCTCCACCATATAGTTCAAAGCCTTGTATCTTACGCCCTCGGCGTTTATCACCCTTTCTTTGACTTTAACTTTTGCGATATTCATCTTACTTCCCAGCCGGCAGCACTCCTAAAACATCTAGTTCAACCTGGTTTAAGCCCACCCCCCGCAATCTATCGCGGTTCCCCCTGAGGCTCTCAAGGGAGTTCAAACCTAGGGCGCCCAGAATCTCTTGAAGCTCATGGCTCCAGCCCTTAATCAAGTTGGCAACTGCTATCGCTCCCTTCTCGGGGTCGAGGCGCTTCCTAAGGTTCGGGTCCTGGGTTGCGATTCCCCAGGCGCATTTGCCCGTGTAGCACTGCTTGCAAACAGTGCATCCCAGGGAGATAAGGGCTCCTGTGCCGATGTAAATAGCGTCAGCTCCCAGGGCAATGGCTTTAGCAACATCACCGCTGTTCCGGATGCTGCCGCTAGCTATGATCGAGCCCCAGTGACGTATGCCCTCTTCTCTCAGCCTATGGTCCACAGATGCTATAGCAGTCTCGATGGGGATTCCTAGGTTGTCTCGTATCACCTGGGGGGCTGCTCCTGTGCCGCCAGTGAAACCATCAAGA
Source organism: Candidatus Hydrothermarchaeota archaeon (assembly GCA_964508205.1). Lineage (GTDB taxonomy): Archaea > Hydrothermarchaeota > Hydrothermarchaeia > Hydrothermarchaeales > JALUUU01 > CAYZUE01. Next base: position 5,168 of record CAZDSM010000129.1, read on the forward strand.
ACGACGGCATCAGCACCTGCGCGGATTATTCCAGTGGCGATGGGAGCTGAGTTGTGCACAGCCGCGATTTTAACGAAGACCGGCTTCTTGTACCGCGACGCCTCTTTCAAAGCGTATATGAGCCTTGAGAGGTCCTCTATGGAGTAGATGTCGTGATGGGGAGCGGGGGACAGGGCGTCGGATCCCACGGGTATCATTCTGGTCTCGGAGATGGGCGCATTAATCTTTTTCCCGGGGAGGTGGCCTCCTATGCCGGGCTTGCCTCCCTGACCTATTTTGATTTCTATAGCAGAAGCTACTTTCAGGTATTCCTCGTGGACCCCGAAGCGCCCGCTGGCTACCTGGGCTATAATATGGTCGGCATAGGGGTACAAATCCTTGTGCAACCCACCTTCGCCTGTACCCATGAAAGTACCCCGCATTTTCGCAGCCTTGGCTAAAGCCTTATGGGCCTCTAGGCTTATGGCTCCATAGCTCATGTGGGCTATCATTATAGGCGTTTCGAGCTTCAGGTTGGGGGGTATATCTGTAGCAAGTCTTGGGTTGCCGTTGGCGTCGAGTTCCAGCTTTCCGGGTTTTCTGCCGATATATGTGCGAAGCTCCATAGGTTCACGGAGGGGGTCAATAGCTGGGTTTGTAACCTGACAGGCATCTATAACCAGGTGGTCGAATAGATTGCGGTAGGGCTTCTCGTTGCCCATACTAGCAAGGATCACGCCCCCTGTATTGGCCTGGAGCTTAATGTCCTTGATGGTCTTCTGGGTCCAGATAGGATGAGGTGAGAAGGCCTGGGAACGCTTCTCGATGTTAATTACCTTAACTGGGCAGGTGTAGACGCAGCGCTGGCAGGCAACGCAGTTCTCATGATTTCTGACTATGAAGTGCTTCCGTCTCTCCTTGTTTTCCCCCGATTCCTTGAACTCCTCCTTCAGGTAAACATGCACTCCGAAAGGA
>CAZDSM010000130.1:0-6456 GCA_964508205.1 Candidatus Hydrothermarchaeota archaeon
AATCCACCTCGTTGAGGTTGTCCTTTCGCATTTCATCTAGGATGTAGCGCCTTAGCTCGCCTACAGAATCCGCGAGGCCGAGGATATAGGGCCCAGAGGGGATGCCAAGTTCCCCAGGGGATGGGAGTGGAGTCTTCTTGAGGAAGGCCCAGGTCAGAGCCGCCTCAGCATATTCTTGGAGGGTCTCCTGGAGTAGGGGGAAGGATTTGTCGGCATCGCTTAGGCTGGCGATGCTCCCCTTTACCCCGTCTATTAGTGCATTTGCGTCCTCGTAGTTCTCCTTGTGAATCTCCCTCACAGCCTTAGTGGACATCCTCCGGATTTTCCTGGCCTTTGAAAAGACCTCTTCCCGACGCTTGTCTTTCTCATCGAGTTCTTTTTTAATATTGTTTATTATCACATCTAATTCCATGCATCGAATTTAGGCGCCAGGTATATTACTCTTTTTCCTCAATCCAGCGGAGGTATTGGTGGAGAAAAGTCAATCCCTTGGTGGTGTTGATTGCACCTAAATGGATGGTCAGTCTAATGACGCCATTCAAGTTGGTGTAGTCTCTCTGTGCTCTCTCTAGGGCCTTGTAGTTGTGGTTGTACCACACGTACTCATGGGTCTGGGAGGGATATATGCCATAGGGAGTGTCTACATAGTAGTAATAATAGACTAATTCAAACATCTCCATCAGAAGGTCGTCCACCTCTCTTGTTGTCCGCCACCCTGGGGGAAGAAAATAAGTGGGAAGCTTTAATCCTGAGGCAGCGAATTCCTTTTCCGCTGTTTGTAAGAGCTTCTCAGCTTCAGCCCTGCTGGTCTTAAACTCTGGTTTTACCGTGGGGTCTTTATGGGTGTAGCCGTGAAGGCCAAGAATAAATCCTTTTCTCTCCAAAATCTGGAGCTTGTTCACGAATTCAGGATACTCTTGCAGAGGAGTATCCCCGCCGTGGTTGGGTATGATGAAGAGGACAACTTTTGAATAGGCCCTGGGGTGTTTCTCTAGCACTTGAACGACTTCCTCGAGTTTACTCAAATAAGTGGGGGAGACGTCGTGTACCTCGATCCAGAGCTCCTTGTCGTCCATTCCAAGATCACTCTCCCTGATCTCATACCCAGTAACCCAGGAGTGCAGGAGGGTGGAGGACTCCTTAAGGAGATGGTTCGAATAAAAAACCCCTAACCCCAGGATGAAAACGAAGAGAATTAGAGCCTTCCTCATATCCTCACCATCCTATGCAGGGCTATGATCATGACAAAGGCTAGGAGATAAAGGGCACTTCCAGCACTCAGCACATAGGAAAAGCCCTTGTTCATAGCAAGGGCCATGGCCATAGCGGAGCCAATTACAGAGCCGCTCGCATTGAGGCCAAACATCCAGACCACGTTTTCCGCTTTTAAGAGGCTTGTAATCCGCAGTCCCAAGGGAAAGGGCATCCCCATCATGAAAGCTATGGGGGCGATCAGGGTAATGCTTATTAGTATCTTAATAGGGATACCGTAGTGCATGAGGCCATATATCGCCTGGGGGAGGGCATATTTCACTCCCAGGATTCCGAGAACAACGAGGACGAGGATAATGGCGAGTTTTCTGTTTATCCCAGCTTTTACCCTATAGCCCGTCCAGAAGCTGCCGAGGCCCGAGAACAAAAGCATGGTGAAGAGCACTACTTGAAAGGCGTAGGCGGGTCGCCCTAAAAAGAGGGCCAGCTTCTGGATCAACGTCACCTCCACGAGGATATAGCCCATCCCAAGGCAGGAGAAGTAGATGAGTAGCAGCACGGTGTTCCTATCGAGTCTTAGGCTCTGCCTCCGCGCTATGGGCAGGGTTATGAGGAAGAACGTTCCAAGGAAGAGGAGCCCTAGAAAGGCGTAAAGCTCCATGGGTGCTCCTCGATCAGTATAGTAGAAGAACGGACTGTCATCATAGGAGGGAGACACTTCCTTGTTCGCAGCAAGATTCTCTGCTATGGACTCGAAATCCAAGCTCCCATCGTAGTAAGGGGCGTACATGGCCTCTAACCCGTACTTCTTCCCCTCCTCTATCAGGACTTTTACCCTCTCTTCACTGAGCTCCTCCTTGAAGATGAAGGTATACTCCGCTTGGGCCTTCGAAGCTTGAAGATTTTCTGCCTCCTGCTTGTACCTGAACATCATGATGTGCTTCTCCGCCTCGACGCCCACTCTTTCTAAGGCTTCCTTTACAGTGTTGTACTGCCTGAGCAGGTAGTAAGTACTCCCCCTGGAAGTGTCGATGGAGTTATACTCATCTAGGAGGCTGTAGATTATGGTCACTGTCACTCCCTGGGGAGACATTTTACGCCAGTAGTCGAGGTTCGCCTCGACGGTGTAGACGTAGGCGTCCTGGAAGGCTAAAACAGAGGTAGATGGAACCACCATCCCGCTGCTCCCGAGGACGCCGTTCTCTATCAGGTCGAAGGAGTCATTTATTCTGTGCACCAGGGTTCGACCGTCCTCGATGAACACCTTCACAGAGGGGTTATAATAGATGCCGTTGGAGTACTCATGGAGGTCATTCATCATGTACTCTATGATGAAGGGGTTTATCTCCACACCCACTATTTCCTCTACCCCCGCATGAAGGGCCATGGTGAGCTCGACACCCCCGCCGCTGCCAATGGCGAGCATGTTCTGGGGCTTATCGTAGAACATGAAGTACCTTGGATCCCTCTCGTTCCCTGGAGAACCTACCTGGCCGCGGGTGACGGTTATGGGATACTCGCCGTTCTCTATGAACCTCACCTGGCTCTTGTCCGCGTATTCCACGACATCAACCCTTGAAACAGCTGTCCACTCGGTATGAAGCACCTGCGCGCCGTTGTTTTTAAGCTTAGATAGAAACTTGTCGCCGCTCGCATATGGCATGAGGAAGCCGCTACCGGGATAAAGTAAGAGCAGAAGAATCAGGACAAAGGGTACGACAAAGCTTAGTTTTAACGCCGTTTTTTCCAAGAATAAATGGGCTGCGAGGACAGAGAGGAGGCTGCACAGCAGAATTATCTTTTCAACGCTGGTGAAGGGTAGGAAGGCAGTGATGAGAAAGCTCCCGATACCTGCACCAAGGAGGTCGACGAAGTAGATATAAGATATCCTTCGCTTCTCCCCCTTTGGGTAACCAAGGCCAAGGCTAAGAAGGAAGCCTGAGAAGACGAAGGGAACCACGGCTAAAGCTAGTATGGCGAGGACAGCGAGGTGGTAGTCCAGGTCAAAGCTCGTCCATGAGGTGTTGTTCAAGAAGGCGTTGCTCCTGCTAATCATGTTGGTGGCTAGGAGGGCTAGTACCATGCTAATCCCCAGGCCCATGGAGGCTCGGTACATCAGTGAGGAGTACTTCTCAGGGTTCTTTTTCATCTGAAAGTAGCCCATCACGCTTCCTATGCCAAGGCCGAACATGGCAATGGTAATCACGATGAAGGAGACAGCGAACCAGAACATATAGGCGTACTCATAGCTCAGCGCCACCTCGAAGGTGAGGCTTGTGAGGGAGATGACGAAGATTCCCAAGGAGAATTTTATAAAAGCTTTATCTGTCATCATAACATCCCGAAATATTTTAGGTGATAGAGTTTTAAAAGTTTTTTCAATATTCAGCGCTTCTTGGTGAGCAAAGCCACTTTGCTCGCCTTGGAGGAATTGGTTATTTCATAGTTGATTTCCTTGCCAAGCGTCCTCCCGAATTCCATGACTTTCTCGTAGGTGGGCATGTGCTCCCGGGTTAACCGCTTCCTAGAGTAGCCCACGTGGACATAGCCCTTTGGTTCGATGTAGTCTGGATCTGCCTTCAGCACCAGCTTCACGAACTTTTCAGGAGCCTCGAGGTTAAATCCCTTCACAAGGGTGATACGCAGGGCCTTCCTCCCTTTCTTATCCCTCATGACCTCGAGGCTCTGGTTCAGCCTCTCCCAGCCGTCCTTATACAATGGTACGTTGATTTTTTTGTATAACGCAGGGTCGTAGGCTATGAGAGAGATGTAAAGCTGCGTGGGCTCGCATTTCTCCAGAGCTTTTGGGTTTTGACCGTTGGTAACAAGGAAGGTGGTGAAGCCGCGCCTATGGTATGCGTGGATAAGCTCGTCGATATAGGGATACGCTGTCGGCTCGCCGGCGAGGGAAATGGCGGTGTGTTTTGGTGCATCCGCCTCCTTCATATCCTCCAAGTTAACGCGCGAGTCCCCCCAGAAGCCTGAGAGGAGCTGACGCTGGTGCTTTAGAGATTCCTCGACAATGATGTGGGGTTCGCTGTACTCTACAACCTTCATTTTTGGGCCATGCATGTACTCCATGGGGCGCCAGCAGAACAGGCATTGATGCTCACACCAGATCACGCTCGGCGTCATCTGAAGGCAGCGGTGGGATGCTATGCCATAAAACTTGGCCTTGTAACACGATCGATTATGCACCAGTTTCTCCTTGGCCCAGTGACAGATCTTGACGGCGCTGTGGCCGCCTATTATGCGGTAACCCTGTTTCTCTAGGAGTCCCTGTACTTCAGCCTGCATTTGAATTAACAGTGTTACCCTTCGTGCGCAAATAATCTTGCACAAGGGTGATGCATTCATCAAGGGCTTTTTTCAGGTCGCCCCGCCCCTTTGCTGCCGCCGCGCCCCTATGACCGCCACCGCTACCGTTGACTAATTCCCCGATCTTCCCCATGATTATGCCTAAATCAACCCCAGTGGACCGCGTGAAGCTGGCCGATGCTCTAGCGGATACCTGGGTCATATCTTTTTTCTGAGAGCCCACGAAGACGCAGTCAGACCCCACGTTTACCAGCGCATTCGCAGCCGAGGAAATGAAGGAACTCACCTCAGAAGTAACGAGGAGGTAGTCACCGTACCTGTGGATCTCCAGCCTTTGAGCGGCCTTCAAGTGGGCCAACTTCTCAGAAAAGTCCTCAGCGCTGCTCAGAAGGGATAAAACTCCATCGTAGTCGAGATCAGATCTCTCCAACATATCCCCAATTATTCTAATAGCCCTGGGCGTGGCGTATTTCAGATGCTCTGTGTCCGCGTAGATGCCTACCATTAACGCCTGGGCTATTACCCCCTTTATCTCTGCCCCCATTCCCAAGAGAAGCTCGTATACTACCTCACTGGTGGAAGATGCAGAGTCATCGAGTAAAGCGGCGCTTGCAAGCCTCGTGAGGGACTCATCGGTGCGATGGTGGTCGATTAGGAGGATGTTCCCCTTGAAGCGCTGGACATCATCGCCAAGGGGATGAAGAAGTTTGATGGAAGAGGTGTCCAGGATTAAGAGAATCTCTGAGTCGAGCTTAGGATCCACGAATGCATCTATTTTAAAGGCCTCTAAAACCTTTTTAGAGGCCTTGGAGTAGCATTCTGCGGTTCCAATCTCAAATTCTAGGTTGGGGTTGAGCTTCCTCAAACCCTGCATTAGGGCGACGGCGCTGCAGACGCAGTCCAGATCCGCATTCTGATGACACAGGATTACTCCCTTGCCCGAGGAGTTCAGGAGGAATTCAGCGACCTCTTCCATGTTTACCCGGCGCTGCCGATGTTCGTCTTCCCTGCCTTTAGCTCCTCCTGGATCTTCCCCTGCATCTCTTTGAGCCGTTGCTGGATCTTCTTCTCCTGCCTCTGGAGGGTCTTAATCCTGAGCTCCATGGTCTCCTTATTCTCCTGGAGCTCCCCCTTTATTGAGGGAGTCCTGCTCCTCATAAGTATAGCACCCACGTTCTTGTATATCTCGGCGTTATCGTCGAGCTTCTCCACCTCTGCGAGGGAGCGCTCGACCTCTTTCAGATGGAGATCCAACTGCATTCGCTGGGTTGAGATAGCTTGAGCCTGTTGCTGAACCTGCTGTAACTGCATGATCTGATTCTGCACTTTATGGGGTATCTGTTCCATATTCAATCACTCCTTTTAAGGGCGAGGATAGATGATCCTGTCATCATCCATCGCAGATATGAATTTATCGATGATCTGAGGGCGGTGGTGTCATAACCACGAAAGACGAGGGATATCCTTTTACCCCTGCAGTCAGCGTTAACCCATGTCCTGTCAGAGGGTGAAGATGAAAGCTCAGGCTTTATGGATTCATAAATAGCCCTGGACTCCTTCTCTGAATCGAAGACCATCCTTACGTTCACATCGCCCTTTAACATCTCACTCCACCTTGACCCTCTTCACGACCTTGGGCCTCTTCTTAAATAGTATCTTGTGGCCACAGAAGGGACATCTGGTGGGTTCTTCTGGCTTGAGCTTTACGGACTTCTTGCAGTTGCCGCAGCTATACATTTTTTCCCTCTTGGGATATTCGCTTTATAACCCTGTCAACGGTTTTGGCAGCATTCGTAGATGGAGCATATGCACCGCCAGCAAACTTTGCACCGCATTTTCTGCACTCCCAGACTCCTGTGGAAACCCTCTTTACGGCCATCCTTTTACATGAGGGGCATTCGTGGGACATTCGCTGCTTCTTATCCA
>CAZDSM010000131.1:0-2724 GCA_964508205.1 Candidatus Hydrothermarchaeota archaeon
GAAGTCTGTGTAGCTGATTGCATATTTGGGCTTGGTGAATCCTTTGAAGAGTCCAGCCAGAGCTCCAATGAGTCCGTGCTTAATGAATACCATATCAAAATCTCTCTGGAGGACTTTTTTCAAAAGGGCTGCAGAATATAAAGCACCGTAAATCAGGTATTTGGGCCCCCTGAGGCTGATGTTTCGATGCATATAGAAGGGCGAAAAAGGTTCTATTTTTACTCCGAATTTATCCTCCAGGGGTTCTTTTTCTGTGTAGAGGGGTGTCATGACCGTTACGTCATGGCCCCTCTGGACCATCTTTCGTACAATGGCAAGACTTCCAGCGGTTCCTCCCCCTGTTAGCGGATAGAACTGCTCATGGGAGCAAAAAAGGATTTTCAGGGGCGATACCAAAGTAGATACCTCATTTTTTCTTTTGCAGTATCAAAGAGCCCTGAAAAACCAGAATATTTGTAAATCATACGGGAGTACTGTAAAAACTGCCGCGGGTTGGTCGCTACCCTCAAGAATATCTTTTTCCTTGCCCGATGAACTGCCCTTGCTACTTCGTCGCCTTTTAATCCCGGATATTCTATGATTACATTTTGGCCATCGTACATGGACCAGTCCTTTGTGACAAGCCAGTTATTTTTTTTCGCTATTTCGAATAGCTCCGTCCCTGGGAAGGGAATCACAGATGAAAATTGGGCGGTGTCGGTACCAAGTTCAAAGGCAAACTCCATAGTCTCCTCAATAGTTTCCTGGGTCTCTCCAGGGAGTCCGAAGACGAAGGTTGCATGGGTCTCAATCCCCACATCTTTACAGTCCTTTACCACGGCTTTGGCATCCTGGTTGCTGAAGGGTTTATGGACGTTCTTTAGTATCTGCATGTCTGCGGTTTCGACCCCGAATTTCAAGGCCGCGCATCCAGCGGAGTTCATCTTTTTCAATGTATCTTTTCGCAGCTTTGAATCCGCCATGCAGGACCAGTAAATATCTACTCCCCTACTCATGATTTCCTGACAGATTTTCTCTACCCTGGTTCTGTTAACTGAAAAGGAGGAATCATCAAAATAGATTTCTTTTACTTTGTAACCCTCGATCAAATATTCCATTTCATCAACTACATTTTCAGCCGATCGCATCCGGTAATTCCTCTTTCCATAAACAACAGGCTCAAGACAGAAGATGCATTGGTTGGGGCAGCCTCTACTGGAAATCATCTGGGCGTTGGGGGAGTGCTTACAGAAGGGATCGATATACTTTTTCATAGGGAGAGAATCCCGGAGGGGATAGGGCATCTCGTTCAGGTCCTCTATCAAAGGCGCCCGCGCATTGATGATTATCTTGCTTCCATCCCTTGAGCAGACGCCCTTTAGTCCCCTGGTATCTTTCCCTGCCCCAAGGGCGTTTACAAGGTTCTTCAAGGCATATTCATACTCCCCTATAAGCACATAATCCACGAATTCATTCTCCAGAGCGTTCCTGGGAAGGGCGGTGACGTGGGGTCCGCAGAGGATGGTAGCAGTACCAGTTTCCTCCTTTATACGTTTTGTTAATTCTAAATCGTTATAAATAGAGGCCGTTGCGGTTTCCAGGACAGCTGCATCGGGAGACAATTTTTTTACCCAATTCATGAATTCTTCCTTTGCCATGCCCTCTGCGATGCAGTCCTTTAGTACCACAGCATGCCCTGCTTCCTTTAAAACCGCGGCAGCATAGGCCAACCAGAAAGGAAAGGGATAGTAAGGCAGATGCTCTTTTTTCATCCTCAGGTGGGGCCACCTGGAGCCAGCCCGCAACCCATAAAACTCCTCGTTGTCTATCCAGGGCATATTTACCAGAAGAACCTTCATGTTACCACAAGAGGATATTTATCTTTAATCATGAATATTAAACTTAGGTAAGGCTTTTATGCTATATTACAATAGGCTAATTATCAATTGAGGTGAATTGCATGAAGCTGATATACGTAGCAATGGCGGCTTTGGCAGGATTACTGTACGTCGTCGGAGATGCGTTCTTTAAGATGAGGATCCAGAATCACACGGAAGTGGGAGTTTTGGACATTTTTAAGTTCTGGACCCTTCCGACAGGGGTGGCTCTGGGCTTAATAGTTGCCTACGGTTTAGGGTTCTTTGGCAAATTCTTGAGCATTTATCCTCTAAAAGAGGTTGACATCTCAGCCTATGCTCCATTGGTTGTAGTCTTTGCCATACTTCTCTCGGCGGTTGCAGGGGTTTTCTTTTTCAAAGAGCAGTTATCAGCGGTTAGAGCATTGGGCATTGTTTTCGCTGTCGCTGCTATCTACCTCTTGACCTTAAATACATGAGCAACGTTCCTTTTAAAAAAGGTCTTCAATACATAGCCCCACCATCTATAGACGTCTTTCACTCGTAATTTGCTCTTTCCATGGGCCCTTTCTGTAAATGTAATAGGGACCTCCACGATTTTTAAGTTGTTGTCCTTTGCCACAAGGATAGAGCCAATGGAGAACTCGAATCCTAGCCTGGGTACATCCCTTATCAGGATCTCCGCCAGCCTCCGGGAATATGCTCTGAAATAGGTGGTGTTTTCGTTCATCTCGGTACGCAGGAGGTGCCTGCAAACCCAATTAGCTAGGGCACTCATCAGATATCTGGTCCTGCTCCATCCAAGGATTTCACCTCCCTCCATATACCTGCTGCCTTGGACAAGGTCTGCATCGTTTTCAGCGGCCTTACAGAGTGTGGATATTTCTTT
>CAZDSM010000132.1:0-2467 GCA_964508205.1 Candidatus Hydrothermarchaeota archaeon
GGCAGATAAAACAATATCTTGGCAAACAGACGAGGCAGGCAAGGGTATTTTCACGGAGGTGATGGAGGGACAGTATGTCCTGTCGATAAAGGCTGAGGGATTTAAGGAGGAGCAATACGAGAGGTACATCAGCATCGACTCTGGGGACGTATTCAGGCTTTCCAAACCCTCCCTGGACCTGAGCGTAGTTGTAAACGACTTTGAGAACCGTTCTCCAATATTCAATGCCGTTGTCATTCTCTCCATGGGGGAGGAAAGAAAAATGGAGCGGGTGACGGATAACCTAGGAATAGCATATTTTAACGAGCTCGACTTCGGTTTCGCGAAGCTAAGAATAGAGGCCAAGGGATACATAGGCATTGAGGAAGGGATAAACCTTGACGCTGAGAATGAGGTATCCGTAAATCTGAAGAGGAAGGCCTTCCTCAAGTTCGAGGGGTCCTACTTGGTCGAATACGATCTGCAGGACGAATTGGAGGGCGCGATTAAGCGGGTTATAGGCGAGTTCGTCGGAAGGGAGAGGGAGATCTACCTGGTTTCTACTGGCTCTATTCTGGAGGCCTGTATGGCGAAAGGGGTCAAGGCGGTTGACTTCTCCTCAACTATGCCCGAGGACCTTGAATCAATGCTCAAGGGGATACCAGCTGGTGGCGCGCTTCTATTCGAATCGATTACGGAGCTCATTCACAGGGTGGGCCTGGGGGAGGCCCTGGAGGCCACGGAAAAGACGGTGAATCACATTACAAAGGAGGAGCTTAACATGGTGGCCTTTATAAACCGAGGAGCCCACGGCGAGAAGATAACAGGAATGTTCGAGAAATTCTTTCATGGGATAGTAGAGGCAAGGGACGGCGAGCTGGTCGAGAAAAGTGAAGGATTTTAATTCTCTCTGGGGGTACCTGGCCGCTATTAGGTTGCATCTGTTAATATCAACAGCCCTGTTTTTCGCGTCCCTCGGGATGGGATATGGATACGCATTCATGTATCCAGAGAGGGCCCAGGGGCTATTCGAGGTCCTCCAGAGGATGATATCCCAAAGGATCACTGACCCAAGCGCTCTTTCCATGGCCTACGCCATTTTCATGAACAACCTCCTCGCATCTTTCATTGTCATGTCCGGGGGCCTCGGTCTTGGAGTCCTCTCGATTACAGGGATAATGTTCAACGGCATCATCCTCGGTATGGTGGTATACGTTGTTAAATCAGAGTCCATCCTACTCCTATTCTCGATTCTCCCCCACGGCATTATTGAGCTGCCGATTTTTCTCATAAGCACCGCCATCGGCCTAAAGCTCGGGCAAGAGGTCCTGAATAAACTCAGGCGTAAAGGGGAGTCAAGAATAAAAAAAGAACTCAAAGAGGGGCTTATTTTCTACCTCAGATGGATAGTGCCCCTTCTCCTACTAGCAGCCATCATCGAGGCCACAATTTCTATGAGGATGGCCCAGTTCCTAAAATAGCTTCCTATCGGAATGCCGAAAGACCCGTATTCTCACACAATTAAATAAAAAAAAATGCGTTCTTTTTGGAAAAACGTTGCGTCAACTATAAATTTTTCTGCCTTGACAGTAGAAGAGATGCGCTTGATTGTCACCTCTCAAAAAGACATGGCAGGCACAAACATCTATGAGCACCTCGCTGAGAAACACGGATTCGATGAGGAAGGGGATTTTGAAGGCCGTCCGGTATATGTGAGAGGCAGAGTACGGCTCATTGCAACCCGGAAATCCCAGGTGCACGCGGGGCACCTCGACGGCTATTTTGATCCAGACTACTATGTTTTCGCTTCGCGGCACAGGAGCGCCTCTGGCAGGCGTACCCTCACCGTACACACCCCCGGGAATTTCTCATCAAAGACAGGGCTCGGGGGACGTGGAAAAGAGCTAGCTTTCAGCGAAGCAGGAGCGATTAAAGAAGCGCTCATGGAACTCCAAAGGGCGAAAAGAGATATGGAGCTCGACTACGCGGTCTCCCTTGAAGCGACCCACCACGGTCCTACTGAACTAAGGAAGCCAGCCCTCTTCATTGAGGTGGGAAGTACTGAGGAGGAGTGGAAGGACAAAAGGGCGGTGACGGCTGTGGCGAGGGCTGCACTGGCTGCGACGAGGAATACTAAAACCTGGGAAATAGGTGTTGGGATAGGGGGGAATCACTACGCCCCGGTGCATACCCGCGTCCTCCTTCGAACTAATATCGCCCTGGGCCACATAATCCCGAGCTATTCCATTGATGAACTTGATGCTGAGCTGTTCAGCCAAGCCGTGCTGAAGTCCAGGGCGACCTTCGGATTTCTGGATTGGAAGAGAATGAAAAAGGCGCAAAGGGACAAGATCAAAGCCCTCGCCTCTAACTTTGCCCTGCCGCTGAAGAGGGAAAGGGACATCGTCGAGGTAGAAAAGCCTAAGGGGACAAGGGTATTCGAGGTAGATGCAAACCTTATGCTGGAAGCAGGGAAGATAAACGCCAA
>CAZDSM010000133.1:0-2363 GCA_964508205.1 Candidatus Hydrothermarchaeota archaeon
TGAGGCTAAAGAGGGGCTTCTTCTGATCGCTGACTACACAATAAATAGGGATTTCTAACTGAACAAGGACACGCATCTGACTTAAAGGCAGATAAAAGGACTTAAGAGTCTCGCCTGGGGGTACATCCAAGCCGAAATCGCCAGACAGTTCGGCACTTCCAGGGCGAACATATCAGCCACTGAGAAGAAGGCGATGATTAACATTAATAGGGCTAGGAAAACTCTGAATTTGGCGAAAATGCTGGAAGCCCCCCTATGGTTCACCGTGGAGCCGGAGGAGGACCTCAATGATATCGTAAAGAATATTTACAACAAAGCAGATTCCAACGGAATACATATTTCTCAGAATTTTCCTGCCCTGGCTAATCTCATCCAGGGGAAGGCTGAAGAAAAGATACGGGGGAGGCGGGTAATCCTGAAAATGGAGATAGCGATCACAAAGGAGGGAGAGGTACTGGTCAGGTAGAATAATACGCCTTACCAGCGCATCCCTTGCACAGAATTTTATCCTTCATCACTGCGATTTCCATTGGAATTAGCTCTCCACATTTCTCGCATTTGACGATTTTGGAATTATCGAATGTGCTCTCGAAGTTTATCGTGACATTGATGATATCGAGGTATTCTTCATCCAGTTTTAAAAGCTCCATCCCGAGCTCTTTTTCCTCGTCTCTGCTGAGCTTTCCTTCGCGGAGCATCCACTTCTTCATCAATGCCGAGTGTTCATAGGTGTTTTCTTTCAATGCCACTCTTACACCTTTCTTGGTGTCTACCCTGGCCAGGGTGATAGCGAGCTTCCCGTAGTCCTGGATAATGGCGTTGACATGCCCCATGGTGCATCCGGTTGTAGCCTGCATCGCGTCGGCAAGACATCTGGAGGTTTCGGCTATGCCCACGTACTTCCTGGTGCCCTTGATTATCCCCAGCCGCTCCATGGCTACTCGACTCATCCGTACTCCAAGAGCTAAGCCTGGGGCGATGTGTCCATGAAGCATTATTGCCAGCTCTAGGTCGTCCTTTTGTGACATTGCACAGCCTCAAAACAAGTTTACCTTGACGACCTCACCCTTCTCCAAATTCTTTTCCACGATAACATATCCGTCGGCAATTGTTGCCCTAAGAGACGACGCTATGGTAGATACATTATAAAGCTCCCCAGGATTTATGAGCCTCATATGCGAGTCTGGGAACCCAACCGGATAAGCTATGCCATTATACCGATGGACGAAGACTATGTTTGCTATATCCGCTGCATCTGTGTCTTTTACGCTCAGATTTATCGCTTCACCAATCCTAGCTCTTACATTTGGCCTCAAGGCGTTGCCCAGGAAGTACCTCTTCAGATTGAGCTCGGCGGCGATGAAAGTGCCCGTGGGTTTACCGGGCAATCCAAATACCGGCTTATCCTTGATGATTCCTATGGCGATAGGTTTCCCTGGGCGGGTCTTGACCTTGTGGAGCAGGAGCTCGCCGAGCTCCTCCATGGCCCTCAAGACGTAGTCTTTTTCTCCAACCGAAACTCCTCCGCTGGTTATCGCGGCGTCGAATTCGCTGGCTTTGAGGAAAATCTCCTTTGTTTTTTCGAGGTTATCGGGCACGGTGCCCAGGTACTCTGCTTCGCATCCCCACTCCTGGAGAAAAGCCATAATCATGGGCGCGTTGGTGTCTCGGAGCAAGCCATTGTAAACCTCATCCCCTGTGGAGAAGACCGCGACCCTGGGTTTTTTATAAACCCTAACCTTCACAACGCCAAGGTCATGGAGAAGACCTATTTCCTGGGGCCTTAATTTCTGCCCCTTTCGCAGCATTACATTACCTTTCTCGTAGTTGCTGCCTGCTTTGACCACCTTTGTACCCCTCGCTATGGATATGCCGTAGAGCAGGTCATCCTCCACCTTGGCATCCTCAAGGCGTAGAACAGTATCAGCTCCCTTGGGCAGAAAGGCACCGGTTGCTATGGTCATTGCCTCGCCCTTTCTCAGCCTCGGCAGGGACTCGTACCCATCACCAGCATAGATTTTGTGAACGATTTTCAAAGGGTAGCTCTTGCAGTCCACAGCACACATGGCGTATCCATCGTAAGAGGCGAAGTCATGGGGCGGTGACCTGCCCTTTGAAACCAGGTTATCAGCCAGTTCCCTGTTCAGGACTTCGGCTATTTTCATACCCTCTGTGCCCCTATTGAAGTAATATTTTCCCCTCAGCTCAGCGATTAATCTGCGACCATCCTCCAGGGGCACCAACCTCTTAACACCCATGTTAACGCATAGGCTGCTATAATATAAATATTTTACGTTTCATTTATTGATATGTTAAATTAATATAGTTGATTTCTTAGTGAGCTAACAAAAAATTTATAAGAC
>CAZDSM010000134.1:0-7314 GCA_964508205.1 Candidatus Hydrothermarchaeota archaeon
GATGGTATCAATAGAGGTACCAAGAACCTCGACGCCAGTTTCCTCTAACACACCCAGGTCTGCCAACTGCGCCGCGAGGTTAAGGCCTGTCTGACCCCCCATGGTTGCTATTAGCCCCTGAGGCTTCTCCTTTCTTATTATCTCTGCAACGATTTCGGGTGTCAATGGCTCCACATAGATGATATCGGCTATCTCCCTGTCCGTCTGAATCGTTGCTGGATTGGAGTTGACAAGGATGACCTCATATCCTTCCTCACGGAGGGACTTGCACGCCTGCGAGCCAGAGTAGTCGAACTCAGCAGCTTGACCAATGATTATAGGTCCGCTGCCGATGACCATGATTTTCTTCAAATCAGAGCGCTTAGGCATTCGTCATCCTCCTCTCATAATCTTCAGGAACTCGTCGAAGAGATACTCGTTGTCCTTCGGTCCAGGGTGTGCTTCAGGGTGGTACTGCACCGAGAAAACAGGTAGTTTCTCGTGGCACAGCCCCTCCGCTGTGTCGTCGTTGAGATTCATATGGGAGAGCTTGAAGCCTGTGCCTTCCAAGCTCTTAACATCCACTGCATAGCCGTGGTTCTGAGAGGTAATGTAGATCCGATTGCTCTCCACGTCCTTCACGGGTTGGTTGCTCCCGCGGTGACCGAACTTGAGCTTGAAGGTTTTAGCACCAGCTGCTAAGGCGAGGATTTGATGGCCCAAGCAAATGCCGAAGGTCGGCTTCTCCTCCATGATCTTTTTTGTTGTTTTAATCGCGTAGTCAGCCCTCATGGGATCTCCCGGACCGTTGGATATCACGATACCCGCTGGCGCAAGGCTGAGGATTTCCTCGGCAGGTGTTGTTGGTGGAACTACTGTTACGTCTAATCCACGTTTCAGCAGGTTGCGCAGAATGCTGAGCTTCATCCCGCAGTCTAGGAGCACGACCTTCTCGCCCCTGCCTTTGTAGTGCTTTATATCCCTACTGGTGACTGCACTTACAAGGTCCAGCTCCGAGATGTCCTGCTGTTTTTTTATCTGTTCTAAAAGCTTTTCTTCGTCTATTGGCTCCCTCGATGTCTTCAATGCAGCTTTCATGGTGCCGTATTTTCGTATCTTTATCGTCAGGGCACGGGTGTCCACGCCCGCGATACCAGGAGTGTCATGCCCCCATAGGAAGGCATCAAGGGTTTTGCTGACCGCCCGGTGGCTCGGTGATGAGCAGCTCTCATGCATGATGAACCCCTCCGCTTTGATGCCGTCGGACTCGAAGTTCTCTTTGTTGATGCCGTAGTTGCCCATCAAGGGATAGGTGAACATCAGTATCTGCCCTTTATAGCTTGGGTCTGTCAGGGCTTCTTGGTAGCCACACATGCTGGTGTTGAACACCGCTTCCCCGTAGACTTCCTTCTCGGCACCAAGGCCCTTGCCCCCTACTATCGTCCCGTCTTCGAGCACCAGTACTGCATACATTTTCTCTACGCCCGTCAAATTTTACTTGCCAAAATTACGACAGTGGAAACTATATATATATGATTCACTTACTTAAGTTTTATGTCAAATTTGACTCAAATTTAACATATATGAAATATTTATAGAAAAATGAAAATCTCTGAAGATGTCCGTAAGGCCCTGGGGAGGTACCCCCTACATCGAAGAGTGCCTCACCATGGAGGATATAGGAGATAAAGAGGGCGTAAGGAATTGGGTGTAATAATATTTTTCCCCCGCTTGCCAAAGTTTTTAATCTTTCCACCAAATACTATAATTGGTTAATAAATGCTAGACACGACTCATGAAGTCTTCGCTGCGAAGAGACGAGGGATTAAAAGAAGGATAGACGAGCTGAAGCGCAGAGATTCGCTAAAGAAATACGCTGAGCACTGGCGCGGCCTGGAACTCAAGCCCTTAAAGCGCGTAATAGGTGCCGAGGACGGCAGTGCGAACCACAAGAAGTACAAGAGCATCGTTTTCTACGCGGCCAATGCCCTAGCTTTGATATACGACGACGGGTTGGAGGAGTACAAGTGTTCAGACATAGACATTCTCTATCCCTACCGCAACGTTGAGAACCGCCTTGCAATATACCGCTCCATCCTCGAGCTCAAAGCAAGCCTTCAAGCTCTGGACAAAGTCGACCTGTTCCTCATCGACGGCTCGATTTTCACCGACCTCGTTACTAGCAGAGGCGTCGATAAAGGCTTGCGCCAGGAAGATGTCAAGGAAGTGGTGGAATTACTTCCGGAGCTTGAGGCAGCAGAGGGTGCTACCATAGCGTCAAAGGAGCTTGCATGCGAGTTGAATGGAAATTCGATGGATAAGATCGTCTTTCTGGAATACCTGGAATACCTATCATGCCTGCAGAAGCTCCTGGAGAAGGGCCATGATAAACTCGTTGGAATATCGAAAACCTCGACGAGAGCCGAGTTTAACGAGGGCATCCCAGACATGGCGATTTTCGAGGAAATAACCATGGATGCAGGGTATTCAAAGCCAACTTCTGACTTATTCCCCATCTGGAAAAAATTCCCAATCTATCATGAATTCTTCAAGAACTTCGTCTTCACCACCTGCTATGCGCGGCTCGAGGACAGGAAGGGCGTGCTGCTGGTGGAGTTCCCGAGGGAGATAACGGAAGGAGAAGTGGAAGAAGCCTTAAGAGCTATTGGAAGCACCAGCGTAATGGGGTACCCTTATCTCCTTAGGAAGGCCCATAGGGAGGCTGTGATAACAAACAGGGAAATGCAGAAGCTCGCTTTATCCCTGGGGATAGTTGAAAAAACAGGTCGGGAGGTATTGGGTTGAAGAAGATTGGTATCTGCATAGGTGAGTCCTCGCCCACGAGGGTTACCTTTATCTCTAAATCAATGCCTGCTTCCGGGGAGTATGTTACCTTGGAATACGATGGCAAGAAAGTGCTGGGCATGGTGGAAGGTCTTGTGAGGGGTAGCCCCTCTATCTCGGAGGACATCCTCGATCCCAGCGTCGTTGAAAGGATCCTCAACTATGAGGGTGAGGAGGAGCAGTACATTCGAGGAAGGGTCCGTCTTTTAGGCGATGCGAAAACCCGAGAGATACCCAAGACCCCCCCTCCACCGGGAACGTTGGTAAGGCAGGCCGATTCTTCTACCCTGGAAAAAATCTTCGGCGATGGTAGTATTACCCTTGGCAGGCTTATCTCGAGTCCGGGGATCGAGGTTAGGGTGGACTGCAATACGATGATTACCCGACACCTGGCAATCCTGGCCATAACTGGGGCAGGAAAATCCAATACTGTGAGCGTGATTGTTGAGGGAATCCTGGACCTCAAAGGCATGCCCATTATCTTCGACATGCACTCGGAATATGTGGACGCAGAGTTCACCAGCGGTGTAAAAAGAATCGCCCCTTGTCTGAACCCTATCTACCTCTCAGCCGGTGAGTTCAAGGTCCTCTTGGATGTTGGCAAGGATGCCTATCTCCAGGCGCGCTACCTGCGCAAAGCCTATTCAAAAGCCAAGAAGAAGGTCCGCGAGGGCGGGAGTAGGGATTTCGTTTCCCAGGTTCTCAGCGCTCTAAGGGAAACCAGAGAGAAAGAAGAAAACCCGACCTCGGGCGAGAAGACGGCCCTGATAGGTATTATCAATAAGGTCGAAGATTTCAACCGAAAATATAGTGGGTTAGTGAACTCCTCCGCCATTAACATCCTTGACGCCCTGAAGCAGGGCAGAGCCAACGTCATTGATTTGGGTCAGGTGGACGAGGAATACGCAGACGTGATAGTAAGCCATGTACTTCGAAAACTACTCTACAAGCGGAAGGAGAAAAAGATACCCCCGACCTTCTGCGTTATCGAAGAGGCCCACCTCCTCGCCCCAATGCACCGCCCCACCCTGTCTAAGCACTGGATAGACCGTATCGCCAGAGAGGGGAGGAAGTTCGGCGTTGGGCTCTGTCTGGTAAGTCAGCGCCCAAAAAACCTCGACTCAAATTCGCTGTCCCAGGCAAACAACACTATTATAATGCGCCTCGTTGAACCCAGCGACCAGCACCATGTGCAGCAGGCGAGCGAGCGGCTGAGCGACGACTTGCTCGCTCAGCTGCCTTCTCTCAACATTGGCGAGGCCGTTGTTCTAGGGCTCATGACCAAGATCCCCGCCTTGGTAAAAATCGACAAATTCGAGGGCAAGCTAAGCGGCGGCGACCCCGATATCATCGCAGAGTGGCAGCGCACTATTAAAGAAAAGAAGAAAAAAACCGAGAAGCAACGGCGCGAGGTGGGTGAGCTGTACAAGGGGATGGGTTAGCCCTAATCGAGCTTGTACACCACGTCGTTTGGCCTAACCCTGTCCGGTACCTTGATGCCCACGCTCTGCCCTGCGCTCGCTTCCTGCACGGCATCGCTGTCTATCTGTATGGAATCAATAACTTGCTCTATGCTCGTAGTGTGTCCCTGAATGCGTATTTTATCACCTACTTTGAGGCTTCCGCAGGTTATCTTAATCCCTGCTACGCATACCTTCGAAAAATAGGTAAAGACCTTCCCCACTTCGTCCATAATACTTCACCCCCTAATCATGTATCCCCTTATTTGAATAAAAAGGTTTTCACGATAACCACCTCAAGGATGCCCATGGTTTGAACCGTGGAGGAATTGAGGGATTACTTTTTCAGTGCTCTTGGCAAAATCTTAGGTTACACGGGAAGAAGGGGTATGGTGAAATAAAAAATTAAATATGTATCATGAGAGGTTAGACCATGCGCTTCGCCCATATCGCTGACACCCACCTCGGCTACCGCCAGTACAACCTGGACGAGAGGGAGGAGGACTTTTACAGGGCCTTCCACGAGGCCGTGGATAAGATAATCGCTGCTAAGTGTGACTTCGTTATACACTCAGGGGATCTCTTCGATGACCCTAGGCCCCATGTTCGAGCGATGGTTGAAGCAATGAACGGCCTGGAAAAACTCAAAGATGCTGGCATTAAAGTTTTCGCCATCGCCGGTAACCACGACGTGCTGATGCGCCGCGGAGCAATGCCGCCTCAGAGGCTTTATAGGAGCATGGAGCTCCTCACGCCTATGAAGCCTTCCAGGGTCTTTGATGATGTTTATATCTGCGGCATGCCATATTACTCTCAGATTCACTCCGAAGCCCTGAAAGAAAAACTCCAAGAGTTGGCAGAGGCGGGGAAGAACTATGAGAAAAAGGTGCTGATGCTGCACCAGGGATTGGACAAGTACTTCCACTTGGAGTACGAGCTGAAATTTAATGATCTCCCCCGGAGCTTTGACTACTATGCTCTGGGGCATGTGCACAAGAGAATAATCGGCACTTATGGAGATGGTAAGCTCGCCTATCCCGGGTCTACCGAAATATGGAGGATAGACGAGCTACAGGACTGGGAGGAGAAGGGCAAAGGATTTTTCATCATTGACACCAAGGGGTTCGAGGTAGAGAAAGTAAACCTTGATGTTCGCCGGTTCATAAAGATGGAGGTTGATTCGAGGTCAAATATCCAGGAAATTAAGAATGTGCTGGAGGGTGCGAAAAAACCTGTGGTGAACATCACAATCACCTCTGATGCCCAGGAGTACCAGCGCATATATCGAAAACTGATTAACGAGCTGACGGATGCCCTATACGTGAATATAAAAAGGAATAGAGTGGAAGAGAAGGGGGAAATTCTTTTTGGTAGAGCCGTGAGCATTAAGGAGCTGATAAGGGAGGCACTGAAAGAGCATTCGAAAACCGAGAAAGAATATGCGTATTCTGTTTTTAATGCCCTGACTAAGGGAGACATTGATGATGCCAGAAGTCTTACCGAGGATTTTTATAAAAATTGGAACTCCAACTCTGATGAGCCCAAAGCCAAAAAGGAAGAAAAAGAGAACCTAGAGGTCTTCAAATGATCATCGAAGAAGTTAGGATTAAAAACTTCAGATCACACAGAAACACCAAGGTCAAATTTGACCAGGGAATCACGGTAATTATAGGGGATAACGGCTCTGGGAAGACGAGTATTTTGGAGGCTGTGAATTTCGCACTTTTCAAAGAAACACCGAGACGCGTAAAAATTGAGGAGTTGGTCAGGAGAGGGGCCGAAAAAGAGGGCATGAAAATTTCTCTGGTATTTCACTCCGATGGAAAAAGGTATCGAGTAGTACGAGGGTTTACTAAGGGACGCAGCATTAATAAGCTATACGATGGAGAGGGTGGAATCATAACGGAGGGCGAGAAGGGCAGGCAGACAACTAAGGAGATAGAGGAAAAGATTAACATGGATGCCAAGCTTTTCGCCAATGCTATGTACGTCAAGCAGGGGCGGATAGACGCTCTCTTGACTGCAGATGCAAGGAGAAGAAAAGAACTGGTGGGGAGGCTCATAGGCACGCAGGACTTGGAGAGCGCATGGCAGAAAATGTCAGAGTTAATAGGGGAATATGCCAGGAGAAGTGAAAGGCTCTTGATTGTGCCTGAAGAAATAAAGAAGTGTGGAGAAAAAATTGAAGAAGAGAAACGAGAAATTGCACAGCTCGATGGGGGAATAAAAGTAGCCGATAGAAATCTCTTGGACATGAAAGAAAAATTGGGGCGAAAGGAAAAGGAAATCTCACAGCTCGAAACGCTAAAGGATTTACTGAATGCCAAAGAAAAAAGCACCGTCGAGATGAAAAACCTGCAAGAAAAAATTAAAGCAATTGAGAGCTATGAGATGGAACTCAGGGAAACCGAAGAGGCTAACAGGACATACCTGAAGTTAAAGCAGAAAATCGATGTCCTGAACAATGAGCAAATAAAGCTTGCGGAGTATTCCTCTAGAAATGTTCAATTAAATAAAGAAACAGTGTTGCATAGCAGTAAAGTCGGGGAGATTTCAAAGTTTATAAAAAGTGAATTCGAAAAGTACGGTCTTATCCTTGGTACTAGAGTCGAATCCCCCGAAAAACTTGTGCGACTCTGCCAGGAGAGTGTAAAGGACCGTGAAGAAAAATTGGGTGTGCTCAGAGAAAAAAAAGAAACAATGACTTCCAAAATCGGAAAACTCGTAGGAACCAATGAACAGCTTCAGAAGGCGATTTCAGAGCTGAGGGGGGCAGAAGATAAGTGTCCCGTGTGTAGCCAGAAACTTACGATGGACCATAAGCAAAAATTGCTGGAAAAATATTCGGTCAAAATTAGAAAAAATAACGATGAGATCTCAAGATGTGAGAAAAAAAAGGTGTGGTGTGCCAAAGAGGAATCCACCCTGGAACTACAATTGCGTAAAATCAGGGGCATAAAGGTCGAGATTGTTGAATCACAAATTAGCGAAAAAAGCAAAATAAAGAATAGAATCGATGAGATATCTAGAG
>CAZDSM010000135.1:0-5226 GCA_964508205.1 Candidatus Hydrothermarchaeota archaeon
AGTTATTCGACGAGGACCGACCTGAGATAAAGACGAAGATTAGGATAAAGGATATTGAGAATATCGAGGCCAATCTCAAAGAGTATATCACCGTCTCAGAGAGTAAGATCGAGAAGACTCAGAAGGCCGAAACCGACCTCACGGTGAAGCTCGAGGAATTCGGCTTCGGCAAAAGGAAAGGTTAGTTGCATCTTATGAAACTGGGTGATATTTATCATTATTGGTTAGAGCGCGGGGTGTTAGTGCTACGGCTGGCATGACTCGCAATCGGTTGCTAGTTCAGGGTATTTAGTACTCCAGCAGGCTTAGTCTGTGGCAAGGTTTCTTTATGCTTTTGCGTAAACTATCTGACAAAAACATATATATAAAAGTTTGAAGCAGGAGGTAGGCATGCTGGAGTCAATTGGGCAATCCATCTCCCTGCCAGGGCTCCTGTTCCTAACCGTTATTATCTCCCTCTCCGGAATATTAATGCCCGGCCCGGTCTTCGCTGTTACCGTTGCAAAGGGGCATCAAAACAAGTACGCAGGCGCCTTCATAGCCATGGGCCATGGGTTGGTCGAGCTGCCCCTAATGGCCCTGATTTACCTAGGCTTCGTCCAATTCATAACTGGAGCTGGATTCAGAAGGGGCATCGCTTTCTTCGGAGGGGCTGCGTTGCTCTACCTCGGCTACAGGCTCTACGGGACGAGAAAGCGCGTCCTCGAGGAGGGGCAAGAGGTTTCCTACGGCGCCTTTGCAGCTGGAGCAATAACCACCTGGGCAAACCCCTATTTCTTCATATGGTGGGCTACCATCGGTGCAGCTCTGATAATGAGCGCCAGCTTCTACGGATTCATTGGTTTCCTGCTCTTCGCCTTCGTACACTGGATGTGCGATTTTATCTGGGACCTAGTGGTCAGCTGGACGGTATTCAAATCAAAAAAATTCTGGACTCCCAGGATACATGAAATCGTCTTCGGGGGATGTGGCCTTTTGCTCACGGTCTTCGGGGGATGGTTTATTTATTACTCCTTTGCCTAGGTTTACATTACCCCTGTAGCCTCCCTGCCCCCCCTCTGCCTCATCGATTAGTTGTTTAGTATTCAAGCCTGTGAACACGTGATATTTTTTCATGCCGTTAATGTAGTGGCGGCGGGTCACCCCCCCCCTTTACCCGGCTGATCCACTTATTTAGCCCGAATATGTTTTACCAATTATCAAAACACCCATAGGCATTTTTTCATCACCGCTTAATATCTTGGGGGTAGTCCCTGTAAATACTTTTTTCTTCCGTATTTAGGAACATCCCTAGACGAATTCATACCCTCTTTCTTTTTTACTGATGTTAAAGTACTCACGGGGGTTATGAAAATTGCTGTCGCTGGCAAGGGCGGCGTCGGTAAAACCACTTTCTCAGGTACCCTGGCTAGAATTTTTTCAAAGAAGGGTTACCAGGTTTTAGCTGTAGACGCTGACCCATCGATGAACCTGCACACATCCCTAGGTCTGGAAAACCCGACCCCTGTTTTCAAATTGAAGGACATCATAGAGGAGCGGGCAGTAATAGCTCCCGGAATCTTCAACCTCAATCCGAAGGTGGATGATGTCCCAGAGCTCTACACCAGTAAAGGAGCAAACATCAAGCTCCTCGTAATGGGGACCGTGGAGAAGGGTGGTGAGGGCTGCATCTGCCCAGAGAGCTCGTTTTTAAAAGCGCTGATGAGGCATGTGGTTCTCAGGAGGAAGGAGCTGCTCGTTTTAGATACCGAGGCTGGGGTTGAGCATCTCGGCAGAAAAGTGGCTGAGGGCTTTGACATGATGCTGGTATTAACTGAGCCCAGTGTTAAGGCGGTCGAGACCGCCAACCGGATTTACGAGCTTTCTAGGGATATTGGAATTAAAATGATCTATGGCATCGGAAATAAAACAGGTGACAATAATGACGAGAAGTTTATAGCTGAAAATTTAGTTTTTCCAGCGATGGGATTCGTTCCATACGATAAAACTGTTTTGGTAGCGGACCGTGAAGGCCGGCCTTTAATCAATTATTCCGATTCACCAGCCTACATGGCTTTGGAAAGGATCTCAAGTAAAATAGAAGATGAAATCAAAGAGGGAAAGGGAAGTTAGATATTTACGACACCCATGACCTTGTGCCACTTGTTTCCGTTCATCTCCATGACCCAGACTTTTTTAACCTTTGAGTTGGCCTTAGCAGCTGTGATAACCTCATCCCTTGAAGGCATGGAAGACGTCTTTTTCAAAGTGACGAATCGCTTCGCCTCCACCCCGCTCATGGTCTTACCTTTAATATTTACCTCTCTGCCTACATATTCCAGACCGTTTACATAGACCCTGATTTTTTACCTCCAAATATTTCTAGGACAAAGGAGGTATAAAAAAGTTTTGTTACATTTTTTTCAATTTCCCTAATCTCGTTAAAAATAAAACACGATAAATAACATGTTTCTAGGATGGACGGGGGATAAAAAATGTCTTATAAATGCGCTAAATGTGATGGGGTTATTAAGAAAACCCAGACAAGCATCTTCCACAGGTTTGCGTATTATAACGTATCCTGCCTCAAATTCAGCAAAGAGTACATGGCACAAGTGATACGCAAGTGATAATATGGTGATGTGTGCAAACTGCGTTCTCATGGAAAGTTTCTACGACACTGGAGAGGCGTATCGGAACAGGTGTGCCCTATGTAATCGCTTGGACCTAGACCTGGAAGCCGAAAGGACATGCATTGATTTTCAGCCAGGCCCCTAAAAATCGATGACGTCTCCGATTTCCACTGATTTTGCCATGCCCTTGTTAACCTCCAGGACCCATTGACATTCTTTCGATGGGCTGTATACGCGCCAGGGTTCAATGTTCTTCAAAGCCACTGCCCGCTTATCGCGGGCGATAAAAACGAGGTCGATGGGAAACAATATAACCCCACTACCATTATAAATACTTTAAAATGGACTCCACAACCTATCAGGAACTGTATTCAAAATTGGGGACTCTTGAAGATGCAAGGCATCTCGCTGAAAAGAGGGGTATAAACGACGAAGTACTCTTGGCGATTCTGAGCCTTAAATTGGTGAGGAACACCCGCAGGAAGTTTCACGAGCTCGAGGAAAATGTAGATGCACTCAAGGATAAGTGGGCTAATGGCAGGAGTTTCATGGAGTTGTCCCGGGAGTTGGACTTCCCGCCGGTGCTGACGGCCTCCTTGATTCTGCAGGCACGGGGTATGAGGATAAAGGATGTCCGGAACCTTTTAAAGGGACAGGGCAATGTCTCTGATGGGAGAATTGCCAGGGAGCTGAAGGAAGCCGTGAAAGAGGATTTCCTTTATTCCCCTTGGGCCCATAAACTCCAACGCCGACGAGCTGAGGCCGGGGAAAAGATATTGGAGGAATGGTTGCTAAAAATGAACGCAGACTTCATACGGGAGAAAGACGCTGGAAATAACAAGATAACCCCTGATTTTCTCCTGATGGAAAAATTATCCATCGATGGTCGAAAGATATCTTGGGTCGAGAGCAAGGCAAATTTTGGGGACCGCGTGGAGCATATTCGGTACATGAGAAAGCAATTAACCCCCTACCTTCTTGAACTCGGCGATGGCATGGTAGTTTACTGGTGCGGTTACCTTGACTCCCTGGGCCAATTGGAGTCGCAAATCTTGATTAAGGATTATAAATTTTTTCCTGAGCAAAAGGACATGATAAATGAACTTTTCAGATTTTCGCGGTGGTAAATTGGAAACAGATATCTTCGCTAACTCGAACACCCTTCTCGATGCCTTTAAGAACGCAAATGCTTTAACCCTTAAGTATCACGGCGATCAAACCACCCTTGAGAGGGCTGTATTCCTATCCTGGTGGTGCGGTAAGGGGGACTGTGACTTCTGCTACCTCTCCACCCAAAGGCATAGAATCAAGGACCCTAGTAGGGCTAGGAGACGGACATCAAGCATCCTCGCCGAGGTTGAGATCCTCAGGAGGATCGGATGTAGGCTGGAGTTCCTGTCCAGCGGATACGGTTCCCACAGTATTGAGGAACTTCGAAGAATAGCCCAGATGGTAAGCCACGTAAGTGGCGAGGGTGTGTGGCTCAACGTTGGCGTGCTGAGGGAGGAACAATTGCGTACCTTTGGTGATGAAGTTGTGGGTATTGTAGCTTCAATTGAGACATTTAACACTGAGCTTAGAAAGCGTGTATGCCCAGATAAGAGCTTAAAAAAATCACTCAAGACGCTGAAGGAGGCTGAGAAGTTGGGTATGAAAAAGGCTGCTACGATAGTCCTGGGCCTAGGGGAGGGCAAAAGTCAAATCCCCGCCTTGCTTGATTTCATTAAGAATATCAATCTGGACAGGATAACGATTTACTCCCTTAATCCTCATAGAGAAACGCCTCTGAGCAACCACCCCCCACCAGCCTCACTCTATCAAGCGGGAGTTATCGCGTTGATTAGGCTCAACTTCCCTGAGCTGGAGATAATCGGGGGAACCTGGATCGACCAGCTGCCCAACATTGGGCTCATACTTCTTGCCGGGTCTAACGGCATCACCAAATACCCATTTTTCAGCATGTTCGGAAATAGATACGGCATGAAAGTTGAGGAAGAAGTGAGGTATGCCAATAGGAAACTTCTCGGGACCTTTTCCGATATGAATATCCTCGCTGGGAGGAAAAAACTGCAAAGAAACAAGGACCCCCGCCGCGTGCTCAAAGGCATGAAACCACTAATTCCCAGCTCTATAATCGGGAAGATGGAAGTAATGAAAGATGAAATCGATGATAAAATTGAGAGCTATGTCAAAACCGTTGCGAAAAGAAAAGCCCGGTTTACCCAGCCTTCACCAGGATCACGCCGTTCCTTGAAGCGATGTCAGAGGACGCGATTATCCTCTTATCACCCCCCCTGACAGCCATGACTTCCAGAACGTTGCCCTCCTCATCCAGGGTCACGGATTCGACCTTCCCGTAGTACTCCCCGTCCTCGCTGTAGACCTCCTTGCCCACTATCTCGTGTTGTGTCACCTCGCCTTGGGGCTCCTCCTTTTCCTCCTTAACGAGGACCACATCATCCACGGCCGTCATCTGTTCCTTGGGGTAGACCTCAGGCTCATCGCCCCATACCTCAACGCTCTCCAACTCCCCCTTCTCCATCTCCACGCCCTTTATATCCCCCAGATAATCCCCGGAAGCCGTGAAGGCCTTTATCTCAGGCACATGCTGGAG
>CAZDSM010000136.1:0-3243 GCA_964508205.1 Candidatus Hydrothermarchaeota archaeon
ACCTCTGCAAGTACGCCACGACACCCAGGTTTTGGTTAATTCAAGGGGTATCGACAGCATGGAAAAGCTCGTACGCTTGTGCTACTATGCCGTAAAAAATGCTGCGCCAGATTACAAGATAGTCGTTAAAGAGCACCCCCAGGAAGTAGGCAGCGCTAGTTATCTAGACTTAAGGAAGAAGTACCCTGACATCATTTGGATAAAGAAATATGGCATTAAAAGGATATTGAATAAAACGGCGCTGATTATGACTATTAACTCTACTATAGGGATGGAAGCCTTGATATATCATAAGCCAGTTATTGTCCTGGGAGAACATTTCTGCAACATCAGGGAAATACTGTACAATGTAAAGGATTTAGAGCGTTTAGAGGAGTATATCCAAAAGTCGTTGACAACCCCTGTTAACACCGATTTGGTCGATAAATTTTTGTATTATCTGAAGTTCGAATACCTCGTCGAGGGCGATTGGAAGGGAAGGGGAGTTGAAAAGGTGGTTGATAGGATAGAAAAAGAAGCAATGCAGAGTTCAGCTTGATGCTCCTTTTTTGATGCTCTCCGCGATATATGTTCTTTCTTCTTGTGCTAATGAAGGCGAATTGGAGATATAAAAGCCCTTTTCAAAAGCCTTGGACGCATTTTTTAGTCCTTTAACTGTATAGCCCATTTCTCTGTAAGGCGGTTGCTCAGGGATTACGCAGAAGAAGGGACGGGTTTCTATTCCTATTTTTTCTAAAAATCCCTGCATTTCATCTCTGAGTTTATTATTTCGCATTTGAAGGTAATAGGAAAAGTAGACGCTCTTGGCATAGCCTTGTTCGTCTGGAAGGGATTCTATTCCATCGCAGCTCTTCAACTCCTCGTTCAGCTCAGCCACGTTTTTTCTCCTTTTCTCGATGAAATGCTCCACCTTAGATAGCTGTACAAGGCCTATGCTCGCCTGCATATCCGTCATCTTATAATTGTAGCCGAGCCGGGGGTAGCAGAAATTCAACGACACGTGTTCTCCAAGATTTCTAATGGATTTTAAGGCCTCTGCCAGCTCGGACTCATTGGTTATTACCATGCCACCCTCTCCCGTGGTTATGATTTTGTTCGCGTACAGGCTGAAACATGCTACATGGGCAAGGGAGCCTGCTCTTCTGCCCTTGTATTCCGCGCCCAGGGCTTGGGCCGCGTCTTCGATAACCCATATGCCGTGCTTCTCAGCGAGCTCCATTAATGGCGTCATGTCTACTGGATGCCCGAACAAATGAACAGGTACTATTGCCTTTGTTTTGTTTGTTATTTTCTCCTCTATCAAATCAACATCCATGTTGAAAGTTCTCGCGTCGGTGTCGACGAAAACAGGTTTAGCGCACTGGAGGAGGATTGGATTTGCCGAGGCTATGCATGATAGGGGGGTTGTTATTACCTCATCGCCCTTGGATACACCGCAGGCGATTAACGCGGAGTGCAAAGCGCTCGTACCAGAGCTCGTGGCAACACCATATTTTACCCCGCAAAACTTAGAGAACACTTTCTCGAATTTTTCAACCTGCTCGCCCTGGGTAATCCATCCGTTTTTTACGACTTCTGCTACCGCCTTTAACTCCTCTTCACCTATCTCCGGCTTGGCAACAGGTATACTCCACTTCAACTTAATGCCTCACTTACTGCTTGAACAATTCTATTAATATCGCTCTTTTTCAAAGCTGCTGAGGAAGGCAGGTTAATACCCATTTTTGAAAGCTTCTCCGCAACGACAAAGGCTTCGTTGCTTTTATAAGGAGGCAGGAAATGCATTGGGTAAAAGAAAGGCCTCGTATCTATCCCACTTTCTGCCAGCTCCTTCATCACCTTATCCCGGTCTTCCAGCAAAAGGGAGTACATCCAATACACGCATTTCGCCCAAGGCATCTCCGGATGCAGTTTCACTAGGCCGTCCTCCTGAAGCTCCTTTAATCCCTCTTTATACTCCTCGGCTATTTTCCTTTTCTTTTCGATGAAGCCTTCTAATTTCTTTATCTGGGCAACGCCTATTGCTGCCTGAAGGTTGGTCATTCTGTAATTAAAACCCACCATGTCATGCCTGTATATTTTCTCTTCTGACATAGCATGGTCGCGCAGTAGCCTCAGCTTCTCAGCTAATTCCTCGTCACTGGTAACACACATCCCTCCCTCGCCGGTGGTGATTATTTTATTTCCATAAAAGGAAAAGCATCCCACATTGCCCCGGCTTCCTGTTTTTCTGCCTTTGTACTCCGCGCCATGAGCCTCTGCAGCATCCTCTATTACGTATAAGTCATGATCTTCGGCTATATCTACGATAGCATCCATATCGCAAGGATGCCCGTATATGTGTACCGGCATTATCGCCCTGGTGTTTTTGTTTATTCTCTCCTCGATTTTCTCAGGGTCAATGCACCAGTAATCAGGATGCGAATCCACGAAAACAGGCTTAGCGTTGCAGTAGGTAACTGTGTTTGCTGTCGCTACGAAGGTTAACGCAGGGATAATAACCTCATCGCCTCTCTCTATACCCAGGGCCTTCAAAGCCAGATGCAAAGCAGCTGTACCATTAGAAACCGCAACCCCATATTTAACCCTGCAGTATTCTGCAAACCCATTTTCAAATTCTGATATGAATCTCCCCATGGACGAAATCCAGCTAGATTTAACCGCGTCTATAATATTTTGTAACTCCTCTTCACCGAGAACTGGCTCTGCAATCGGTATCATTTCTGACCTTCCGAAGACCATGAGCTTATTTTTACCTCACTAGTCCTAATTTTATGATTTCATAGTTATTGATCACTACCAGTAGTATAAGATATTGGATATATAAACACTAAAGGTTAAAAGTAGTACAATCTATTGATGAATTAGGGGAGCCTAGGACAAAGAGGAGATAATGGCGCGCTTAATGGAGCTGGATTACTGGTGAATTTGAATTATGACAGTTTCCTCTTCCACTCGACGAAGGTTTTAAGACCCTCATCAAGGCTTACCATGGGTCTCCAGTTCAGCTCCTTCTTCGCCTTCTTAATGTCGGCCTGAGTGTGCTCCGCGTCACCCTTGATTGAAGAGAAATATCTTAACTCAGAGTTGCTCCCTGTTAGCTCGATTATCTTTTTCGCCAGCTCTTTCACGCTAATCCTCGAACCTTCGCCGATGTTGTAGGCGCCTTTTCCCTTTTTTATTGCCGCAAGGGTCGCGCCTACCGCGTCATCTATATACGTCAAGCCCCTTGTACGCTTGCCG
>CAZDSM010000137.1:0-7476 GCA_964508205.1 Candidatus Hydrothermarchaeota archaeon
AAGCTCATCGAGATGGTGATAAAGAAGTGCCGCGAGGCAGGAGTGGAAACGAGTATCTGCGGCCAGGCAGGTTCCTACCCGGACGTAGTGGAGAAGCTCGTGAGGTTCGGCATAACCAGTGTCTCCGCTAACCCCGACGCAGTTGAGCTCGTGAGGGAAACCGTTGCGAGGACCGAAAAACGCCTCCTCCTGGACAAAGCCAGGGGCTCATGAGCAAGAACTTTACCCTATATACTAAAGTTCCTATCCTCCGAATTTTCGCTCAGCCAGATTTCACGATGTGTTAACATCAGGTTTAAATCAGCACCTCTCCATAGATAGGAGAAATGAAAGAGGAAGGCATTTCAGAGAAAGAGGTAATGAGACTTTTAGAAGTCTACAAAAGGAATGACCTATCCTACAGCACCGGGAAGATTTTGAGCTCGATGTGCACTGCTCCAAGAGACCTCTCCAGGGAGGTTTATGAGCTTTTTTCAGAGACAAATCTCGGCGACCCCGGGCTTTTCGAGGGCACACGAAATCTAGAGAAGGAGGCAGTGAAAATGATCGGCTCCCTACTGGGCAACAATAGCGCCGAGGGATTTATCCTGAGTGGGGGCACAGAAGCTAATATCGCCGCTATCTGGACTGCGAGGAATAAGATGAAGAAAAAGAGGCCCGAGGTCATCCTTCCTGAGAGCGCCCACTTCTCCCTCGAAAAAGCCGCGGACTTGCTTGGGGTGAAATTGATTATGGTCCCCCTGGTAAAGGATTTTTCCATGGATGTGAGCATGGCGATTGAGAAGATAAACGAGAACACCATTGCCTTGGTCGGGATTGCGGGCAGTACGGAGTACGGCGCGATAGATGATATACAGGGGCTCTCAGAGGTCGCGGTGGAGCACCACTTACCCCTTCACGTCGACGCGGCTTTTGGCGGCTTTGTTATACCCTTCCTCAGGGAACTCGGATATGAGACGAGGGACTTCGACTTCTCCATTGACGGCGTTGCATCGATAACCGTTGACCCTCATAAGATGGGTCTAGCTCCAATACCCTGCGGCGGCCTCCTCGTGAGGCACGGAAGCATATTTGAGTTCATTGGAACTTCTGCACCGTATCTAACCAGGGAGAAGCATTTTACTATCAGCGGGACTAGAAGCGGCGCTTCGGCAGCCGTGGTTTACGCCCTGCTTAAACACCTTGGAAGGGTAGGATATCGGGAGAACGTGAGACGTTGCATGGAGGTCACCATGCACCTGTACGAGGGGCTTCGGGACCTAGGGATCGAGGTGCTGAAGCCCTGGATGAACATCCTCGTTTTCAAGGATGATGGACTTCGAAGGAAGCTTTCAAAAAAGGGATGGGTCCTATCGAGGACCAGACGGGGAGAGGCGAGGTTGATTATCATGCCCCATGTTACCATGGAAGTTGCCCAAGCTTTCCTGAGGGACGTTGGTAAGGCCCTATCGAGGGAGGGCGGCTGAGTTGTTCGAAATCGATACAGCGAAAATCCTATCGACTATTCGGGAGGAGGGATACACCTTTGTGGGATTGGAGCTTCCGGAAGGGTTGCGAGACAAAGCAGCTGAGATCATGGAGGAGATAAAGGCGAAGACGGGATGTGGAGTCGTTGTCTCATCGAACCCATGCTACGGCGCTTGCGACGTTGACGACGAGGCGTTAGCTAGCCTAGGATGCGAGGCCATGTTTCACCTGGGACATGAGAGGCTCCTGGGGAAGACGAGACTCCCTGTATATCATATCCGGGTAAAAATGACGGGGGATCCCGTGCCGCTGATAAGGGTGAAACTTGAGAAGCTCCAGGGAAGAGTGGGTTTGCTCACTACGGCCCAGCATCTTCATCAGCTTGAGAGGGTCAAGGAATACCTCGAGAAAGAGGGCTTTGAAGTGTTGGTAGGCAGAGCCAGGGGCAGGACGAGGTTCCAGGGTCATGTCCTGGGTTGCAGCTTCGCCCCTGCGAGGACTATTGCTGACAAGGTTGACGTCTTTGCCTTCATCGGTAGCGGGGACTTTCACCCTCTGGGCGTAGCCCTGGCAACAGGGAAAAAGACCATCTCCTTTGATGTTGAAACCGGGATGATAAAAGATATGGACGAGCTCAGGGACCAAGTCCTGAGGCAGAGGTTTGCTCAAATAGCCAGGGTGAGGGATGCGATGAGTTTCGGGATTATAATCGGTGAGAAAGCAGGACAAAGTAGGAGAAAGCTCGCCATGGAGATACTTGATAAACTTAAAAAGCAGGGTAAAAAGGCGTATCTCATCTCCCTTCGGGAGATAACTCCTGAGAATTTATATTCCTTTCGCAAGCTCGACGCCCTCATTAACACAGCCTGCCCGAGGATAGCGATAGACGACTTTAGGCGCTATTCCCAGCCAATGCTAACCCCTATAGAGCTGGAAATAGCCCTTGACGAGAGGAAATGGAGCGAGTACGCCTTCGACGAGATAGCGTAATCACATCGCCCTGAGCAATAGGGTGGCCGTAACTACAATCACTGCCCAAACCTTTCTGTCCCACCCCAATACCTTGGAGCCGTCCAAAGGCGGGAAGGGAATCATATTAAACAACGCGAGAAAGACGTTAACACGGAACCCTACCCACCCAAGCAACGCGAAGACGCCCCCTGCAAAAGTCAGCATAAAGAAAAGCAGGGCTAATACCAGGTTCGCCGCCGGACCCGCTACCGAGATTAGGCCGTTCTCCCGCCTGGTTATCGCAGCATGGCCGCTCTGGATGTACACCGCTCCTGGGGCGGCGAAGACAAAGCCAACGGTAATAGCGAGGAAGAAAGCTATTATCAACCCAGTGTCCCACATCCTGTACTCTGCCCAGCAGCCGAATTTCTGAGCCACGGCTTTGTGGGCTAGCTCGTGTAAAATGAAAGCTGCGCCCACGGCTATGAGCATTATAAGGAAAACCACGAAGAAATTAATGCCACGAAATAGGGATACTCCTTTCATTATCCAGGTGAATACGAAGCCTATCACCAGGGCGGATATCGCTAGCTCTTTTAGCTCCTGCGCTGAGAACTTCATCCCTCTACCTCAATTTTATCGCCGTAGTAAAGAATGTTAACCTCCGCTGGAAAAAATAAACCCTCGTAGCTCACTATTTTACCAACAGCCCTTTCAAAGCCGTATTCCACCTCGATGGCGTCACCACGCTTACCCCCCTCTAAAGCTCTGCCCGGGACCTTCCTAACGAAGGAACCCAGGGGAGACTCCCTGTGGGGGGAGATGAGAACCGCATCCCCCTTCCTCAAACCCCTTAGTTTTAACACCTCTCTAAAGGCACGAGGGGATAGGAGGGTGAAGGCCAGGGTCAGGAAAATCTTCTGCACGGCGGTTAGGCTGATAAAGGAGTATAGAATGAACAGCGCGGAGATCGCGACTACGTAGAATTTGAGAAAACTGATAGCTCGCATCTCACCCAGCCACGCTCTTGATTAAGGGGTAGATTATGGTCGGCAGGGACATGAAGGTGCCTAGCATGCTGCCGATATTTGCCAATGCCGTGACGAGGATAACCCTGAAGGCGTTGTTACCGAGGAGCTCTTTATGGCTCCCAGTTTTAAACATTTCGGAGACGTCCTCGACGGTGACTCTTCGCGCTTTCATCTCCGCCAAGCCCGCAAACCATCCAGCCGCAAGGAAGGGGTTGAGGGAGGTGAGGGGTGAAGCCATTGTTCCGGCAGCCATGGCGGATAAACTGCCCCTAACAAGGAGGATGGCTAGGAAAGTCGGTACCGCGTGGTTCAGGACCCAAAGGTAAACAGGCCCCTTTATTGACACACCCTTGTAGAGGGCGAGGACGAACATTCCGATAATAAAAATCGGTAGGCCGAATTTAATGATTCCGCCCAAAGTTATCTTTTTTTTAGGCACCAGCAGCAACTCCCTGATATCCGGGAGGCTCCCCGGCTTTGACAGATACTCCTCGATACCTTTCTTATGCCCAGCTCCGACGACTGCAATGACATTCCCAAATTTTTTCTCCAGGGTGAGCAGATTACTGGCCATGTAGGCGTCCCTCTCCTCGACCAGGACCTGGTAAATCCCTGGGGAGAGCTTCTTGAATCCCTTGAGGATTTCCTCAAGACCTTTCGCATCCTTTGCCTTTGAAATCTCCTTCTCAATTTCCTTCTTCGAGGCCCCGAGGCTCGTGATAAGTTCCTTCAACACCCTGATTTTTTCCAAAAAACCCATCTTAGCCATGGCGCGTTTCATGGTTACACTGACGTCCCTATCAATGAGAGCGAATTTCGCCTTCCGCTCCTTCGCCAGCTCTATTGCTCTAAGCATCTCCCTCCCTGGTTTAGCTCCAACCTCCTTCCCTAGCCGCATCTGCAAAAGGGGCAGCAGGATATTGACAAGGAGCATTGATGAGTTCTTATTTCGGATGAGCTCGAGGATGGGGACCTTCTTTCCATGGGTCAGCCCCTTATATCTGGCATCGCATAACTCGACAGCGATGAGATCAGGGTTTAAGGCCTTTATCTTATCCTCCACTTTCCTGATGCTTTCTTCCGATATATGGGCAACTCCGACGACGGTTATCATCTAATTACCTCGTACTCCAGGACTAAATCGTCGCCGAGGGCATAGCTCTCCTTCCGCCTCAGCCTAACCCCTTCATCCACTGAGTCATAGCCCTCTCCATCGGCCATTGTAACGGCTTCCCCCCCACCAACTATCCTCGGGGATATCGCTACCCTAACCTCGTCTACCAGCCTCGCCTTTAACATGCTCCAGTTGAGGGTGCCCCCACCCTCCAGGAGGATGGACCTTATCCTACGCTGATATAACTCCTTCATAAGGCCTTCGAGGTCTACCCCATAATCACCAAGAACGATTACCTCTGCTTTTTTTCTTATCTCCTTCACCTTTTCCATGGGCGCGTTCTTGGAGACGACAATTATGGTCTCGGCCCCTGGTTGAAGGACCTTAGCTGTGAGGGGTACCCTCGCCCGTGAGTCCGCGATTATCCTTAGGGGATTGCGTCCTCCCTCTATCTTATGGGCTGTCAGCTTGGGGTCGTCTATAAGCACGGTATTAATGCCCACCATTATCCCGTCCACTTCGCTCCTTAACCCCTGCACCCGCCTAATATCCTCTGGGCAGGATATCTTCGAATCCCTGCTCTTCGTGGCTATCTTCCCGTCAAGGGTCATGCCTACGTTGAGTATCACCTTGGGCCTCATTCAAGTCAAATATTATAATCCGGCCATAAAAAACTGATGGGAAATAAGAAGCCTTAAAAACCATGAAGGGGAAAAGCTTTTTCAGGCACCCGGTGAAAAGTACTCTATGTTAATTGCAAAAGAGGAGGTTAAGGATGGTATCGAGGCTTACTGATATGAGCGGTTTGGACGTGTTCACCGAAGAGGGAAGGCACGTAGGTGTTTTAGAGGATATCTCCATCGACCCTGAGACCGGCAAGGTCTTGGGGGT
This sequence comes from Candidatus Hydrothermarchaeota archaeon, assembly GCA_964508205.1. Lineage (GTDB taxonomy): Archaea > Hydrothermarchaeota > Hydrothermarchaeia > Hydrothermarchaeales > JALUUU01 > CAYZUE01. Next base: position 5,455 of record CAZDSM010000137.1, read on the forward strand.
AGTATTAAATAAGGTCGAGGAGGGGTTCCTGAAGGATATGGACATCGAGAGCAGGCTAGGGGTCATTGTTCCCTTTCCGGGAATAAAATCTATAGGCGACATCGTCCTGATGAAGAATGTCGTCTACAGCGTAAAAGAAGGCTCTTAGTCCTAGAGAGAATCGCGCACCGCCTTGAGGACCCTGGCATGGACTATTAGGCCGAGAAGGGCACCGTTCTTCACCACGGGAATGCGCTCTATCTTCCTCTCCAACATCAGACTCAGGATTTCATTTAGTGACGCCTCAGGAGCAACCGTAACCAAATCCCTGCTCATCAGCTCTCCAACCTTTAAACCACCGACCTCATAATTCCTCGCGAACATTACGTCGCGTTGGGTAATAATTCCCATCAACTTGCTCTTCTCAACTACCGGCAAACCGCCGATATTGTTCCTGGTCATCATGAGATCGGCTAAGGCTATTTTATCCTCTAGGCCAATTGTTATTAAATCCTTGACCATCAAGTCTTCGGCCGTAATCTTGTTTAAATCCACCTCACCCCTCCTATTCCTTAAGCCTCATAATCGCATCGGCCAGGTCGCCACCGGCATCCTCCAAGGCCTTAAGCGCCTCATCTTCCCCAACCTCTGCCTGGGAGGCAACCAGTTTTACGTCATCCTCAGGTATCTCCTGCTTCATAACTTCCTCCCCGGTTATCTGATAAGTCTTCTGATTCTGCGCTTTAACGACGTTGACATGGGGATCCCGAATAACTATCTCACCATCCCTTAGCTTGATGACGACCTCCTCTACCTCCAGCTCCTCCATCTCCATGCCGAGCTGGCGCATCATCTTCTTCATCTGCCTTGGATTGACCTTTGGGAACATCTTAATATTACATTGCCCCTGATTAAATAAAAACCTTTGGAAGTTGACCCGCTAGAATGCAGGAACCAACCTTTGCCGTGCAAAAACATTGATGGAAAACCGGTGGTGAGCGACCTAGAAGCGAGCAAAGCGAAGCTTCGAAGGAGAGGTGAAAATGGGCCCGCTGGGATTTGAACCCAGGACCTCCTCCGTGTCAGGGAGACGTCATAGCCAACTAGACCACGGGCCCGTTTTTCACTTGAGACTTAATTAGCAAGGGTCTACGTTAAAAAATATATAGTTTCCTCGATTAAATTATCCCCTTTTTCTGGGTCACCCTCAGCTTGGCAGTACCTGTGATGACCTTCCCTGTGTCAGTTTTTACTTGGATATCTATTATGTAGTCTCCCGGAACCGCATCCTTCATTAGAGTGGCATCGAAGGTTATGATTCTGCTTTCCCCTGGTTTAAGGGCGAATTCGGTCCTTTCCGGCGTGGAAACATCGAGGCCCTCTGTCGCTATGGCCTCCGCAGTAATGGTTTCTTTGATATTGCCTATGTTGATTACTCGTGCCTCAAGGGTCAGGGGTTGGGCTTCCTCAAGGCTGATCTTGCTGGGGACTATTTCGCTCTCAAGTTTTATGCCCGGTTTACCACTGCTGAGCAGACAGCCTGAGGCTATGATCAGTATAAATATAAAAACCAAAACTCTCATCTGGGGGGACCCACCACTATAAAATTGAAAATCGCGGTCTTATAATGGTTGCGGTTTTTACAAGACTGATAAACACAGGTCTCGGCAGGAGGCGCGAGGAGTGATAACGACGAAGCGGCGAATGAGATATGGACCCGTCGGGATTTGAACCCGAGGCTTCGACCTTGCGAAGGTCGCACTCTTCCAAGCTGAGTTACGGGCCCATATTTACAATTATTCTTTAAATGAAAACAAAAGATTAATATTACTTTGCCTTGCGAAGGCGGCGCTCTTCCAACTGAGCCACGAGCCCTCTTTACCCTTGGTTATGTTATTATTAAAAAAATAGAATAAAAAAATTATCCCCTAAAATTTTAAATATGACCTTCAGGGTAATGCTTCATATATATTCGCGTCCAAAGAAAAGGGCCCGTGGCGCAGCTTGGTTAGCGCGTTCGGCTGATAACCGGAAGGTCGAGGG
>CAZDSM010000138.1:0-3228 GCA_964508205.1 Candidatus Hydrothermarchaeota archaeon
AAAACATTAAAAAGAGAAAAGGATTATTAACGTAGATAGGAGGTATAAAATGGCAGCTCAAAAACCACATTTGAATTTGGTGTTTATTGGACACGTGGATCACGGGAAGTCCACGACAGTTGGCAGACTACTCTTCGAGAAGGGAGATATCGGGGATCACATAATTAAACAGTATAAGGAAGAAGCCGATAAGATAGGGAAGGCGACCTTTGAGTTCGCTTGGTTAATGGACCGCCTCAAAGAAGAGAGGCAGCGCGGCTTAACCATTGATATCGCCCACAACAAGATGGAGACAGATAAGTACTACTTCACGGTAATCGACGCCCCTGGACATCGCGATTTTGTGAAAAACATGATTACCGGAGCCTCACAGGCAGACGCAGCCGTGCTGGTCGTGGACGTGGCACAGCGCGATGATAAAGGAGGGCTCATGCCCCAGACCAAGGAGCATGTCTTCCTCGCGCGCACCCTGGGAATAACCCAGATAATCGTAGGCATTAATAAGATGGACTCCGTGAACTACCAGGAGAAGAAGTACGGGGAGACCCAGGCAAGTCTTCAAAAACTCTTCCAAATGGTCGGCTATAAACCAGAGCAGATTACCTACGTCGCCATGTCAGGATTAAAGGGCGACAACATCATCAAGAAGAGCGATAAGATGAAGTGGTTTGACGGACCAACGCTGATAGAGGCTATCGACTCGCTGAAGGTGCCGGATAAACCCACTAAACTGCCCCTTCGGTTGCCGATTCAAGACGTGTACTCCATCACAGGCATAGGAACTGTGCCTGTGGGAAGGGTGGAGACTGGTGTGATGAAGATCGGGGACACAGTGACCTTTGAGCCCGCTGGCGTTAGCGGGGAGGTAAAGACTATCGAGATGCACCACGAGGTCATACCCAAAGCAGAGCCAGGGGACAATGTGGGCTTCAACGTCCGTGGAGTTGGTAAGAAGGACATTAGGCGTGGAGATGTCTGCGGGCATGAGTCGAAACCCCCGACAGTGGCGAAGAGTTTCTCCGCCCAAGTGGTTATCCTTCAGCACCCGAGCGCCTTGACTGTGGGCTATACCCCAGTATTTCACTCTCATACAGCGCAGGTTGCCTGCAAGGTTACCGAGCTCATAAGCAAGCTAGACCCCAAAACAGGCAACGTCTTAGAGAAAAATCCGAAATTCCTGAAGACTGGGGATGCAGGCGTTATTAAGGTAGAGCCCACGAGGCCCATGGTCATTGAGAAGGTCAAGGAGATACCACAAATGGGTAGATTCGCAATACGGGACATGGGCACTACCATCGCTGCGGGAATGGTCGTGGATATAACTCAGGCGAAGTGAAGGCTAATGCAAAAGGCGAGGATTAAGCTCACATGTTCAGACCACGAAAAACTAGAGGACGTTTGTGGTCAGGTAAAGGAGATAGCCCTGAAGACAGGGGTAGATATGGCTGGACCCATACCCCTGCCCACTCGCAGGTTGCGCATTCCAGTTCGAAAGTCGCCCTCGGGCGACGGCACTGCCACCTGGGAAAAATGGGAGATGCGCATCCACAAGCGCCTCATAGACATCGAGGCCGATGAACGCACCATGCGTCAGATAATGCGCGTCAAAGTCCCTGACGGAGTGAACATCGAAATCGAGTTGCGGGCTTAATCCCCTTCAAAAAAGCCGGGGTGGCCTAGCCTGGTAGGGCGCAGGCCTGGAATTTTTATACGTCAGAATTTTTAGACGTAAAAAAAAATGGACAGCCTGTTCTCCTCGCGGAGTTCATGGGTTCAAATCCCATCCCCGGCGTAAATTTTCTTTAGGAAAGAAAGACCTGCGAAAAAAGAAAGAAACGGAGTAACAAAGCCTTTAAATACTTAAAGTAATCAAGGAAGACTACTTTTATAGCTACGCAAGGCTTACAAAAAGGCGTAAGAAGTTAATCAAATTGTGTAGGTTCTGGTGGATTAATGGCGGATAAAGTAAAGAAAACAGAAACAGAAGAAAAAATCCCTAGTAAACCTGAGGCAGAAGCCCCAAAACCCACAGATAAGACTGAGAAAAAAGCCCCTAAGAAAGAAACATCATCCAATGAAAAACCATCAGATAATAAAAAAGAGAACTTCAAGTACATCGTCAGAATAGCCGGTACTGACATTGACGGTAATAAAAAAGTTCCTATTGGCATAAGCAGGATACAGGGGATAGGCATGAGGACAGGAGCGATATTGTGCAACCTCATAGGGATTGACCCTGCAAAGAAAGTAGGGCACCTGGCAGATGAAGAGGTGAAGACCCTGAATGAAGCCGCGAACAGTTTAGATAAAAAGGGCCTGCCCGCTTGGCTATTGAATCGAAGGAAGGATTACGCGTCCGGTAAGGATATCCATGTCATAGGCTCAGAGTTAGCTATCAGCCTGAGGGAGGATTTAAACAGGCTCAAGAAGATAAGATCCTATAGGGGGATAAGGCATGAGCGCGGCCTGCCCGTGAGAGGGCAGCGCACGAGGACGTCATTCAGAAAAGGTGCCTCAGTAGGTGTGACCCGCAAGAAGATCGTCCAGGCCCATAAAGAAGGGAGAAAGGAATAACATGGGGGATCCTCGGAAGATTAAGAAGAAGTACCGAAGGCCTAAGCATCCTTGGAGGGTAGATAGAATAGAGGTGGAGAAGGGGCTCCTCAGGGACTATGGTTTAAGGAACAAGAAGGAGCTTTGGAAGGCAGAGGCTTTTCTGAGGAAATATCACAGGCAGGCGAGGAAGCTGTTAGTCTCAAGCACTGACTTAGGGAAAAAAGAGGAGAAACAGATCTTCGACAGCATGAGAAGGATGAGCCTCTTGAAGAAGGGTGCTACCCTTGATGACATTCTGGCCCTGAAAATCGGGGACATCTTGGACAGGAGGTTACAGACCCATGTATATAAGAAAGGCTTTACCAATACCCTTAAACACGCAAGGCAGTTAATCGTTCACGGACATGTAACGATTGGCGGCGGAAAGGTGACCTCTCCGAGTTACATGGTTAAGGCAAAGGAAGAGGATTCCATTCAGGTAATTTAGGAGGCAGGTGTTTGACTAAAGAAATTAAGAAATGGGCCGTGGCTCACATATATTCTTCCTTCAATAATACGATAGTTCACATCACGGACTTAACAGGCGCCGAGACCATAGCCCGCTGGTCTGGGGGCAGAACAGTGAAGTCCGATAGGGAGGAAAGCTCCCCTTACGCTGCGATGCAGGCAGCA
>CAZDSM010000139.1:0-6622 GCA_964508205.1 Candidatus Hydrothermarchaeota archaeon
ACCTTAACTGGGCAGGTGTAGACGCAGCGCTGGCAGGCAACGCAGTTCTCATGATTTCTGACTATGAAGTGCTTCCGTCTCTCCTTGTTTTCCCCCGATTCCTTGAACTCCTCCTTCAGGTAAACATGCACTCCGAAAGGACATTCGAGGGTGCACCTAAGGCAGCCGGTGCAGCGCTGCATGTCGACGGTAACCCGAAACTCAGGGGGGAAGCTGCTCATCCATCAGCCCCCCCTCAGGAGGCCGTCCTCGAGCCTCGCGATTACTGGTGACCCAGCCTTGGGAGCCCAGACCTTCTCTGGCTCCTTACTAATACTCCTAATCGCCGCCTCCTCGCTAGCGATGAAACTATAGTCCCCGTCCTTGGCAGCTATAAGGGGTCTGAGTTTGATCCTGTCGTTGAGGCCTATCATTGTATCTTGATTCGTGACTATTATGCCGAAGGGCCCGTTTAGCATAGCAGGAGCATAGGTCATCCTTATATGAGTATAAAGTTTCCTCTCTTTTTCGGGCATGGCGTCGATGTGCTTCCAGAAGGGGGGTGTTAGGGCTGTTGAGGCGGTTTCCATTGAAAGGCCGTGCTTCCTCACCAAGAGGTCGAAAAGGTAAGCCACTACCTCGGTGTCGGTCTGAAGATTGCACTTGTAGCCATAGGTTTCAAGGTAGCGCTTGTTGGTGCCATAGCTGCTTATCTCCCCGTTGTGGATGACGCACCAGTCCAGGAGGTTGAAGGGATGCGCGCCCCCCCACCAACCACGGGTGTTCGTTGGGAAGCGTCCGTGGGAGGTCCAGCAGTACGCCTTGTACTTATCAATCTTGAAGAGTCTTGCAACGTCACAGGGCAATCCAGTGGCTTTAAAGACCCCCATGTTCCGTCCGCTGGATGCAACGTAGGCTCCCTGGATTTCATTGTTAATCGTCATCACAACCTTAACTATGTAGTCGTCTTGGTTATCGGCCTTCTCAGGCACGTCCACGAAGTAGCGCCAGGTTTCATGGGGTTTGGGTATCTCAGTTATTTTGGCAGTGGGCACCTCATCCTCTTTCACTATATCCACGACGCCTTTCAGGTACTCCTCGGTCCTCTCCCTCGCTTCGTGGTTATCCAGAAAAATATGAAGAGCGTACTGATCCATGTATTTAGGATAGATACCATAGGCAGCGAACCCCCCACCCCTGCCGTCGTAGCGGTCGTTCATGATGTCTGCCATGCACGTTATATCTTTCCCTGGTATCCTTTTACCTTTTTTGTTAAGTATCCCAGCTAAGCCACACATCGCACTACCTCTGATATGAAGTACTCGTGTACCCGCAGGTCCTCGGTGAGCTCAGAATGGAAGGAGGCTGCCAAGTAACGGCCCTGCCTTGCTAGTATGGTGTCACCCCGATGTTCTGCTAAAACATCAACTCCCCTGCTGACTTCTCTTATCACCGGGGCTCTGATAAACACCGCTCTGAAGGGCTTTTTACCCAGTACAGGAATCGGAATCTCTGCCTCAAAGCTCTCCCTCTGTCTCCCGTAGGCATTCCTTTCAATTTTTATATCCATGAGCCCAAGGGATGATTGCTCGCTATTCAGAATGTTCTTTGCAAGGAGTATTGAGCCTGCGCAGGTGCCGAAGATCGCCAGGCGTTTATTTTTTACGGCTTTGTCTATTCCGTACTTCACCATGAGCTTCCCGATGGTTGTGCTCTCCCCACCTGGTATTACTAAGCCATCCAGCTTTTCAATGTCCTTGGCTCTTTTAACGACTTTTACTTCCTCCTCTCTTAGGAACTTTCTCAATATTGTTACGTGCTCCGTAACATCTCCTTGCAACCCCAAGACGCCTATCTGCATATCAACCTCGCTGACCAGTCCGTGTTATACTTCTTTATTTCAACATCTTCAAGAAAATTAAAAAGCTATACACCGCGGGTCTGGAGGAGTTCCTCTGGTTTCAGGGATTTAATATCCAAGCCTTTCATTGCTTTGCCGATGCCCTTTGACACCTCCGCCAGGAGCTTTGGGTCTTCGTAATGGGTGGTGGCCTGAACAATGGCTCTGGCTCTTTCAGGCGGGTCCTCGGATTTGAAAATTCCTGAGCCAACGAAGGTTCCGTCAGCCCCGAGTTGCATCATTAGGGAGGCGTCAGCAGGTGTAGCAATTCCGCCTGCAGCGAAGTTTACCACCGGTAGCCTGCCGAGCTTCGCAGTATCCCTGACAAGGGCATAGGGCGCCCCCATATCCTTCGCCTCGGTCATGAGCTCTTCCTCAGGCATGTTCTGAATCTTTTTAATCGCTCCCATAACCTCGCGCATGTGCCTCACGGCCTCCACCACGTTCCCTGAACCTGCTTCGCCCTTGGTACGAATCATCGCCGCTCCTTCACCTATCCTGCGGAGGGCTTCGCCCAGGTTGCGAGCGCCGCAGACGAAGGGCACCCTGAACTTTACTTTATCAATGTGGTTGTGCTCGTCCGCCGGCGTTAATACCTCACTTTCGTCAATGAAATCCACTCCCATGCCTTCGAGGATTTGTGCCTCGACGAAGTGGCCTATTCTCACCTTTGCCATTACAGGTATAGTGACTGTATCCATTATTTCCTGAATCTTCTTTGGGTCGGCCATCCTCGCGACACCGCCCGCAGCGCGGATATCCGCTGGCACGCGCTCCAAGGCCATGACCGCCACTGCCCCAGCCTCCTCTGCTATGGTTGCCTGCTCGGCGTTTGTGACGTCCATAATCACACCGCCTTTTAACATCTGGGCTAAGCCCCTTTTCAGCTTCTTGGTTCCTGTCTCCATTTCAAGACCTCCTTATGTAATCAAACACCTCCCGTTTCTTTTGCAATGTTTTTAAGCGTGAGCTCGCAATTCGCTCCATTTTCTTCTCGATATCCTCCGGACCTAGATGCCCTACGACTTTTTTCACCCTTGTATAGGGGGATTCGCGGAAGAAGGTCTTAAGTTTCCTCTCCCTTTGTCCGAGGGTCTTTACCCCGTCTCCTTTTTCTATACGCCCTACTTCATAAATCTTTGTCACCTTTTTCAGGGATTTCCGTATCCCAGGAACACTATCCTCCGGGAGGATGAGCATCAGCGAATCCGTGGATATCCCCAGGGGATCAATCTCCAGTTCCATCAGCATCTTCAATACTTTTTTATTCACCGCCCTGTACAGGGCGTCCTCGTGGAAAAGAAGTTTCTTCCCCGCTCTCTTGCCGATCTCCATGGCATCCCCCCTGATGCCTCCATTAGTCACATCGCTCATGGCGTGAACGTCTTTCAGACCCTTTGTGAAAAGTTCCTCACAGGTATCGGTGAACTCAACGTTCAGGGTCTCCTTAATCACATCGAAATAGCCGTTGTAAATCGCAATCGTCGTTATGGTGCCGCCCCCACTGCCCTGGGTAAGCAGTACTACATCACCTTCCTCCGCGTTTCTCCTCGCCTTTGGTGGCTCCTTAGACACTCCAACCGCTCCGACGGCAGATACCAGGCGGTCTCCGAAAACCATGTCCCCACCAATGCGTAGCGTGCTCCCGCTCACCAGGGGGACGCGTGTTAAGTCGCCAACGCAGCCAACGCCGGCAGTGAAGTCGAAGAGCTTCCCTATATCGCCGTCATCCGCAAGATGAAGATCGCTTATCATTGCTATTGGCTTTGAGCCCATGACGTAAACATCCCGCAGCGCAGCCCTGGCGACGTGGAAGCCCGCGAGGAATGGGAAATCACTCAGTCTTGAATGGGTACCGTCGACGGCTACGGTGACATAATCACCGCTCCCTTTCACTACCCCTGCATCGTCCTGTTCCTTAGGCCCTATCAGAGCATTTTTATCCCCAGCGATTTCCGCGATTTGCCTGTGGACATAGAAGTCTCCCTCACCCCTTGAGCCAACGCCGAATTCCCCCATTGCAACTCCTGCTCTGGGATAATCCAGGAGGCTTCGGATAAAAGGCCATTTGATTTTTTTATACTCTAAGCTCGTCCTCACCTCCTCATAGACAGCCCTTGAAAAATCATGCCGCTTATCAGCCCTCCAGTCCTTGAACTCGCTGATTAGCTCCCCCAGCTCCCTCACGATGTCTTCTTCCCCAGCGCCTCTGAGAATTCTCCTCCTCGTGAAACCTTCCAGGTCCATTTAGGTTAACTTTGCTCCATGGCAGATAAAAGGGCTTTGCCGAATTCCCTGGCAAAAGCTGGGCCCTGGCCGGTGATTATGTTCCCATCCCTCTCCACCGCCACCCCTGTGTAAATAGCGCCTCTGGCCTTTATCTTATCGACCTCACTCTGGAAGACCGTTGCCTTTCTGCCTTTCAGCAGCCCCGCATTCCCAAAGGTGACAGGAGCTATGCAAATAGCGCCAAGGAGTTTGTTCTTTTCCAAGGCCTCTCTTGCTATTGAGTGGGCAGTTGTGTTGTTCCAGTACTCCGAAGCGCCGCTGCCACCGATGAAAACCACTGCATCATAGTCCTCAGCTTTAACATCTTCTAGAAGAATATCCGGCTCAGCCTTCGCGCCTAGCATGCCGGTAGCAGTCCCGAGGAACGACGAGGCAACGATGACCATTACTCCTCCATCCTCAAGCACCTTCTTCGGCTCGAGGAACTCCTCATCCCTAAACCCCTCGTGGGCAATAATTAAAACCGCTTTTTTAACCATAAACAACCACTTCCGCTTGCCGCGTTATATTAATAATAAAGGCTATCTTGGATAAATTTTTGTATATTGAAAATTATGTAGTAACAATCTTTCTCTTCTTTCCTGTCCCTTTTATCTTTTCTCTTTTGAGCAGCAGGTCTACATCGATGTCCACCAACCCAATTATCTTTTGTCGGGATGTAGAGAGGGCATGGTTTTTATTATGGTGGAAGTGTCTCTGGATATTCTAATAACGGTCTCAACAGAGTGCCCTCCGGCCGTCAGTCCCATTTTAGGAGCAAGAGTCGTGAACCACTAGAGGGAAAACTGGTGTTGAGGAGTATTTTATGGGGTTCCCATATTTTTCATTAAAATTTCACATTTCCTTGGCAAGTTCAACGAAATTCTCGAGAATTCTGAGACCGACTTTGCCGCTCTTTTCAGGGTGGAACTGGGTAGCGTAGGCGTTACCCTTCTCCACAACAGCAGGTATCTCGACGCCGTAATGGGTTGTCGCGACAGTTAAGTCCTCCCTGGGAAGGGCGTAGTAGGAGTGGACGAAGTAGAAGTACCCCCCGCTTCCAATACCAGCCATAAGCCTACTCTCCTTTTTAATCTCAATCGTGTTCCAGCCCATCTGAGGAATCTTTACGCTCCTCGGCAGCCTAATAACGCGGCCCTTCATAACGCTTAATCCCTTGTGCAAGCCGTCCTCCTCACTCTCCTCGAAGAAGAGTTGCATGCCCAAACAAATCCCCAGTATTGGCTTTTTTTTGACGTTCTCGAGAAGGAGTTCATGGAAGGAGCGAAGCTGCTTCATGGCGTCGCAGAAGGCGCCGACACCCGGCAAAACAATGGCGTCGCAGGCGTCGATAGCATTTTCATCCTCCACTATCATGGCATTAGCTCCCTTCGATGCGAGACCCTTCTGGGCGCTCCTTAAGTTGCCCACGCCGTAATCAATGATTGCGATTTTAGGTTTCATTTTTCCTCCATCCGCGGGATTTTCGCAGCTTGTCAAGGGTTATCTTGCTGCCATGGACTATTATATCCTCACCGTCACTCCTTTTTGTCTAAGATACTCCTTGATATCGCCGACGGTGTACTCCCTGTAGTGGAAAATCGACGCAGCCAAGGCAGCATCAGCTTTGCCCTTCGTTAGCGCTTCGTGGATATGCCCGAGGGTGCCAGCACCGCCGCTGGCGATGATGGGGATGTTCGTTTCCTCTGAAATCTTCTTCGTTAAAGCTAAATCAAAGCCCATCTTGGTGCCGTCGGCGTCCATGCTCGTGAGGAGGATTTCTCCTGCTCCGAGTTTCTCGACCTCCTTTGACCACGCTATTGCATCTATGCCCGTGGATTTTCTGCCCCCGTAAACGTAAACATCGAACCAGCACCTGCCATCAGGGGTATCCACGCTTATCCTGTCCTCCCGCTCCTCATAAACCCTTTTAGCATCTATAGCGCTGACGATGCACTGGGAGCCGAACTTGCGAGCCCCTTCCTTTATTATCCCTGGCTTTTTAACCGCCGCTGTGTTAATGGCGATCTTATCAGCCCCGGCTTTCAGTATACTGCGAATATCATCTACCTCGCTTATACCCCCGCCTACTGTAAGGGGGATGAACACCTGCTCAGCCGTCTCCTCGACGACGCTTATCATCGTCTTTCTCCCCTGGGGCGAGGCGCTTATGTCGAGATAGACCAGCTCATCAGCGCCCTGTTTGTCGTACATCCTAGCGAGCTTTGTAGGCTTACCGGCGTAGCGGAGGTTCTTGAAGTGCACGCCTTTTACTACCTGCCCGTCTTTAACATCGAGGCAGGGTATTATGCGCTTTGCAAGCATCAATTCAGCGATGGTATTTAACATTTAGAAAGGTCTTTAAATACCTTCAAAGTTAATAGGTGATGACATGCTTTGGGAAGTGAGAATATCCTACAAGCCGGGAGTGCAGGACCCTGAGGGCGAGTCAACCCTAAGGGGCCTTCGCTCCCT